>JAGDMX010000124.1 GCA_017860725.1 Chloroflexota bacterium
GCCATCCGGCGCCACGCCGGCGTCATTACAGATCTGTATACTCCGACCGGGAAAAGGCAGATTATCAAAGGCAAAGACCTGACCGCGGTCAAATGGCTGGTCGGTACCGGCGGCGCATTGACCCGCATACCCGGCGGAGAAGCCATCCTGCATACCATTTGTAAGGGACCTGGTAAATACCTGCTTCCGTCACCCGACACCCGGGTCCTGCTTGATCGCGACTACCGTTTCTCGGCCCTCGGCACCCTTGCCCAAGCCTATCCTGATGAGGTCAAAGCTACCTTTCGAAGCTGGGTTGAATCGGAAACATTGCTTTAATCCCAGGAGCTGCATACCCATGTATATTCGCACTCCCCGCCTTGAAATCTATACCGACCGGATTGAAACCAATGCCCGCGTCGTCATCAACCTGTGCCAGGCACATGGCGCTCAGGTGGCCTGTGTCACCAAGGTGATGAGCGCCCACCCCGCCCTCCTGCGCGCCTTTGAAAACGCTGGCGCCGATATGATCGCTGACTCGCGCATTCTCAATCTGCAATCCATTGCCAACACCGGGCTGACGTTGCCAGCCCTTCTGCTGCGTTCCCCTGCCCCGAGCCGGGTAGCCGATGTGGTCCGCTGCGCTGACTATTCGCTCAACTCATCGGTCGGGACGATCGAGCTCCTTTCGCGTGCCGCACAACTTTTAGAACGGAATCATAAAGTGATTGTGATGGTCGATGTCGGCGACTTGCGCGAAGGCGTCTGGCCTGACCGGGTCGTCTCAGTGGTCCAGGAGGCGGCTAAATTCCCCCGTATCGAAATCGTTGGCCTGGGCGCCAACCTGGCCTGTTATGGAGGCGTCATCCCCACCACTGAAAATATGCAGATGCTGGTCACAATCCGCGACGCCTGCCGAAAAGCCACCGGTTTGGCGCTCGACCTGATCTCCGGCGGCAACAGCGCCAACCTGCCTCTGCTGGCGAGCGGCGGCATGCCCAAAGAGATCAATCATTTCCGGATCGGAGAAGCGATCATACTTGGCCGCAACGTGCTCGACCGTAGCCCATGGCCTGGCACCCGCCAGGATACCATCCGGGTTGTCGCCGAAGTCATCGAAGTCGAGCGCAAACCTTCCACCCCCATTGGCACGCGGGGTCAAGATGCTTTTGGCAGCCGGGCTGAGTTCGTGGACCGCGGAATCCGCAAGCGCGCCCTGTGCAACATCGGCCGTCAGGACGTGATGGTGGATCGGATCACCCCTGAGGACAAGGGAATTATTGTGCTGGGCGGCAGCAGCGACCATCTGGTGCTGGATGTGGAAGCAGCGGAACAGGATGTCAAGCTGGGGGACGAGATCGGCTTCTTCCCATCCTATGGTTCGCTGCTGGCGGCGACAACCTCGCCGTATATGCAGAAAGTTGTCATCAAGAATTAAATGCCGGTCAGAGAAATAGATCAACCTACGTGTAGTATTCGGCTTCGCCGCTGCACACAATACAAATACAATTTTTGGATAAAGACCGAATAAATCAGGAGGTTTATGATGAGTGAACTATTAAGCAATGTGAAAGTCCGCCAGAGCTATCTGGCAGATCGAGTGGTGTCCTTAAAACCCTCAGGCATCCGAAAGTTCTTTGATATCGTGGCGACAATGAAGGATGTCATCTCGCTTGGCATTGGCGAACCAGACTTCACCACTCCCGACTCGATCTTGCAAGCCGGCATCCGATCTTTACAAAGCGGAAAAACCCATTACACCTCTAACTCTGGCACTCTAGAGCTGCGCCAGGCACTGTCCAAACACATCCAGAAGCGTTATGGGGTTTCTTATGATCCGCAAAAAGAGTTGGTGATCACTGTAGGGGTCTCCGAGGCTTTGTACCTAGCGCTGACTGCACTCCTCAATCCGGGTGAGGAAGTGATCATTCCGACGCCTTGTTTTGTTGCTTACCAGGCAGAGGTGAGCCTGGCTGGGGGCGTGCCGGTGGAGATTCCCAGCCGGATGGAAGACAATTTTCAGCCTCGTCCAGCAGATATTGAAGCTGCAATCACCCCACGCACCAAGGCAATCTTGATCGGTTACCCCAACAATCCTACTGGAGCAGTGGTCTCGCGTAAGATACTGGCAGAGATAATGAAGCTAGCTGAAAGATATGATTTGATCGTTCTTTCCGATGAAATTTATGACCAGCTGGTTTATGACATCTCCCATGTATGTTTCCCGGCTCTACCAGGCGCCAGAGGGCGTACCCTGCTTTTGGGAGGATTCTCAAAAGACTATGCCATGACTGGCTGGCGAATTGGTTATGCTGCGGGACCGGAAGAATTGATGGCGGGGTTGCTGCGTATCCACCAATACACGATTATGTGCGCGCCAACCACCGCGCAGGATGCCGCTCTGGAAGCCTTGCTGCACGGTCAGCAGTATGTCGACGATATGGCAGCGGAATATAACCGCCGGCGCAGATTGATCGTGGGCGGTTTGAATGATGTTGGCTTGCCCACATTCGAACCGCGTGGCGCTTTTTACGCTTTCCCAAAAATCACTGCCAGTGGGATGGACGAAGAAGCATTTGCTCAAAAACTTCTTGAAGAAGAGCGTGTGGCAGTCATTCCGGGCTCAGCCTTCGGAGCGGGTGGTGAGGGTTTCGTGCGCTGCTCCTATGCCACAGCTTACGAGGATATCGAAGAGGCATTACGGCGCATGGAGCGCTTTATGCGCCGCCATGGCTAGGCCGGGTTGGACCTCCGGATGGAATTAAGCCGCCCATAGGAGACCGTTATGCTCTACCAGACTCACGCCCGCATCCACCTCGACAACATCCGTTTCAACATCGCAGGCATCCGTCAGGTGATTGGCCCGGAGCGCAAGCTGTTAATTTCGGTGAAAGCCAACGCCTATGGGCACGGCGCGGTGGAAGTCTCGCGCCTGGCGGAGAGCATCGGGGTGGACTGGTTAGGTGTGGCGACCGTTCCGGAGGGACTGGAACTACGCCAGGCGGGCATCCAACTGCCTATCCTCAAGTTCAGCCCTGCCTTCCCCGAAGAGATGGAATCCACCGTTAAAAGCGGCATCACGCTGACCGTCTGCGAGCGCGCAAACGTGAATATGCTCCAACAGGTCTGCCGGTCAGCTAATCTTCAAGCCGATGTGCATCTGAAAGTAGAAACGGGCATGGGGCGCATAGGTGTATCCGCCGCAGAAGCGCCTACCCTGGCAGCGCACATCGAGCGTGAGTGTCCTAACCTGCAGTTGGATGGCATCTTCACCCACCTGCCGGTCAGCGACGATTCTGACCCGGCTTACACCCGCGCCCAGATCGAACACTTCAAAGCGATTGTGGGTGCCATCCACGCTGCCATCGGCCGACGGGTGAGCCTGGTGCACTGTGCCAATTCGGGAGCAGTGCTAGGGCATGCGCCAGGCTGGCTGGACCTGGTACGACCGGGTGTCATGGTTTACGGCACATACCCTGACCCCGGCACACCGCGCACCATTCCGCTCAAGCCCGGTTTGAGCTTGATCACCCGCGTATCCTTTCTAAAGAAAGTCGCCGCTGGGACAAGCATCGGCTACGGGCGCACCTGGTTCGCCCCACAGGACACATGGATTGCCACCATCCCGATCGGCTACGCCGACGGCTTTAACCGCCTGTTCTCCAATCGCGGGCGGGTGTTGATCAACGGGCGCTCCTATCCGATTGTCGGGCGCATCTGCATGGATCAGAGCATGATCGACCTGGGCGATGAAACCGATGTACTCGTCGGCGACGAAGTCGTGCTGATCGGTAAAAGTGGCGCTGAAGAAATCACCTGTGCCGAATGGGCTCAGGTTCTCCAAACGATCACTTACGAAGTCACCTGTCAAATCAACGCCCGCGTTGAGCGAGTGTACAAATAGCCCTTCTCGAGGTTTTGCATGAGTATTTATCGTTCCCTCAAAGATATTGTCTATGACTATATATCAGAACAGATTTCGAGCGGAAAACTGAAGCCGAACGAGAGTATCAGCGAGGCTGATATCGTCGCTGCGCTTGAGATCAGCCGGACACCCGTACGCGAGGCGTTGATGCAGTTGAGTAGCGAAGGTTATATCGAACATATTCCGCGGCGGGGTTTTTTCACCCACGCGCTTACATTAGAAAGAGTCCGCCATATTTATGAGATCATTGGAAATCTGGAGAGCTTGGCCGCTGTTTTAGCCCTGGAAAATCCTGAGCGTCTGGATGTTGATGCAATGCGCCGCCTGGCAAACGAGATGGAACAAGCGATCGTGACGCGGCAATATGAGCCATACCATGATTTACAGTACCAATTCCACAATGTGTTCATCCAGGCCAGTGAAAATGAGGATCTCATCCGAATTATCGCCAACTTAAAAAAGATTCTCATGAGTCATGAATATCTAAGTCGAACCAGGGCAGACGACGATCGAGTCGTATTTGATCAGATGAACGCGGAACACTGGCATATCGTGGCGTTAATTGAGGCAGGGGACAAAGAGGCGCTTAGAACATTCCTCCGTGATGAGCATTGGAACGTAAAGTATGCCGCGTTCTATACATATGTCTAGTACAGAAATTTGAGCGCCCTGACTGCTGCGCTGGTGTTGACTCGGCTCATCCGACGGACAAACGTGCCCGGTTTCGCACTTATCAGCGCAGCGCTGATCCTCCTTATCCATTCATCAAATGATACTCACAGTAAACATGGATTAAGATTTATATTCCATTATTTGCTATACTATCTAAGGAAGATCCCGTAAATAATTCGTTCTCAAGATATATCCAGACCGGAGGCCGACGTGTCTCAAAACCTCCTGGCTACCAAACTCTATATCCCGCCCGCGCGTAAAAACCTTGTCCCCCGCCCGCGCCTGGTTCAAAGACTGGACGAGGCATCGCAACAAGGGCAGAAGCTGCTCCTGGTCTCAGCCTCTGCCGGCTATGGCAAGACCACCCTGGTCACCGAGTGGCTACGCGGCATACAAACCAGAACCACCTGGCTTTCTTTGGATAGGACTGATAACGATCCTGCCCGCTTCTTGGCCTACCTGATCGCCGCACTGCAACAGATCGATGAGCATATCGGTGAAAACACGCAGGCAATGCTCCAATCTCCCCAACCGCTGCCTCCTGAGGTCATGCTAACCGCTCTAGTCAATGAGATCGCCAGCGCACCAACATCATTTATCCTGGTGTTGGATGATTATCATGTCATCGAGGCCCTGCCGATTCACCAGCAGCTCGATTTTCTGGTAGAACACCAACCGCCGCGGATGCATCTGGTCATCATCACACGAGAGGACCCGCCTTTGCCGCTAGCACGATTGCGAGCACGCGGCCAAATGGTTGAGATCCGTCAAGATGACTTGCGCTTTTCACCGGAGGAGAGTTCGGACTTCCTGCGACGGGTGATGGGACTTAACCTCACTGGGGACGATATCACTGCCCTGGAGCGTCGCACCGAGGGCTGGATCGCCGGTTTGCAGCTGGCAGCTCTATCGATGCAGGGGCTGGATGACAGCAGCGAGTACACTCCTTCGGATTTCATCGATGCTTTCACCGGCAGCAGCCACTACATCCTGGATTATTTGATCGAGGAAGTGTTCGAGCGACAACCAGTTGAGGTACAGGATTTCCTGTTAAGAACATCCATCCTTGACCGGCTGTCCGGTTCGTTATGTGATGCCGTCGCCGGTCGTTCGGGCAGTGCTGCTCTGCTCGAGCGCCTGGAGCACGCCAACCTGTTTATCATCCCGCTCGATCAATCCCGTACGTGGTACCGCTATCACCAATTATTCGCCGAGCTGTTGCGCCAGCGCCTGCACGCAACCGCCGCCCTGGCCGAAAACGAGCTGCATCGACTCGCCAGCGGATGGTTTGCCGCCCAGGGATTTCTCCCGGAAGCCATCCACCACGCCCTGGCCGCCTGCGATTGGGAACAGGCAGCTGACCTGATTCGAGACAATTCCGTCATGCTGCTGAGGCGCGGCGAACTGATCACCCTGCTTGGCTGGCTCAAATCCTTGCCAGACGAGGTGGTTTATGAGCTCCCAGAACTTTGCCGGGATTATGGCTGGGCGTTGACCCTGACTGGGCAGCTGGACGCGGCAGAGAGCTATCTGTGCCAGGCTGAGGCAACTGTGGCCGTGGACGATCCCTTGTTGGGCACTATCCTCGTCGCTCAGGCATATAATCTGCGCGCCCGGGGAGATAATCTTCTGGCTATCGAAAGCGCTCAGCGCGCTTTATCTCTCCTGCCCCAAGCGGATTATCTCTCGCGCAGCCTGGTGGCGCTCACGC
Source organism: Chloroflexota bacterium (assembly GCA_017860725.1). Lineage (GTDB taxonomy): Bacteria > Chloroflexota > Anaerolineae > Anaerolineales > UBA4823 > CTSoil-045. The sequence continues at coordinate 6,288 of JAGDMX010000124.1, forward strand.
TGGGTCTGGCTCATTGGAATCTGGGTGAGTATAGGGAGGCTGAGCAGGCGTTCATGGAGGTCGACCAGGCTGCACAACAGTCTCGCAACCATTATGCCAGGATGACTGCGCTGACCTACCTGGGGGTGATCCAGGGCGTATACGGCAGACTTCACCGGGCAGCCGAGCTGTGCCGTCAGGTGATCCAATTGGGAGAAAAGTCCCCACCGGTTGCACCTGCTCACATCGAGCTGGGCGCGCTGCTGTATGAATGGAACGACCTGGAAGCGGCCACTCATCACTTGCAAATCGGGATTGAGCTAAGCCAGCGGACTGGCAACCAGTTGATTCTCAGCGATGGTTATCGCACATTGCCAATGGTCCAGCTGGCTTTGGGTGAACCCGATGCGGCTCTATCCACACTCCAAAAAGCTGATCAGCTAGCTGGTAGCCGCCAGGTAACCCCTTTAACCCGCATTCGCAATGCTGCCTGTCACGTTCAGCTTGCCCTGGCAGAAAAAGATCTGGCAACTGCGCGGAATTGGGCAGAGCTGGTGACAGAGAATGCCGATGCATCCCCCTTCTATCCCCGCCTCAAGCTGACCCCTGCCCGTCTTTTATTAGCCCAAAATGATGAAGCCGCGGCGGAAAGGCTGCAAGAGCTTTACGAGACAGCCAGCCAGGCTGGCTGCGGTTGCGGAACCATCGAAGTGCGCGCCTTGCAAGCCCTGGCTGCCACGACACCAAGCGATGCCCTTCGT
>JAGDMX010000125.1 GCA_017860725.1 Chloroflexota bacterium
TCGCGTGTGCCCAGGATCAGCTTGCCGGCGCAGGCTTCGCACGGCATCTCATTCCCCTGCATCAAGCACATGCCCGCCCAAAACAGTTTTTATAGACTTTGGCATGCCGCTTGGCCTGTATCCGTGATTGATTGTTTCTGTCATCCCCACTCAGCCGCTAGACGATCACCTGCCAGGCCATGCAGGATATTATAAGTCGTAAACCTCGAGAATGCAGCGGCTAAACCCAAAATCCTTTTATCCCGAGTTCACGTTAAATTGATTATTCCCGGCAATCGCTCAGGATGATCTATTGCAACGGGAACTAGACTGAGTTCGCGTTGCGTGCACTGTCCAAGCGCCGTCGTGGATGTTGATCGGCCCCACTGCACTGGCACCGCAGTTAAATGTGCTTACCCCTGGCTTCCCGGACTGGCTTGCGGTCAAGAGATTACTTGAACCAGCTATCCGTCTCGCCGGAGCGGCCTTAGCGAAGATGAAACATTGATTTCCCTGCTGCTCAAGATTCCAATCAATTGCGAAGGTGATGCCTGCGTGACAGGTATATAATGAATATAGACATGGTAACGGTGTTGTGCCAAGCAGGATTCAATGCCGTCTTATAACCTTCTCTATTTTTGACTCATACGCCGACCTCGCCGCCTTGGGCGACAAAGCCCTGTTATTGTCTGCAATATCCCCCGCCTGGACTCCCCTCTTTGCGATGGCTTCGGCTGTGGTCACTGACATTGGCGGGCCTCTGAGCCATAGCTCGATCGTGGCGCGCGAATATGGCATTCCTGCCGTGATGGCCACCGGCGTGGCTACCCGTCTCATTCATACCGGACAGATGATCACGGTAGATGGCAGCGCGGGCACTGTGACGTTGAAGAAATAAAAAACCTTATGGAAGCCATATGACGAGCATATTCCCAAAACTCGGATACAACCCTATCACGGGCGAGTGGAATGACAGCCTGAAAGGCGATTACTGCTGGTCCAGCGTCAACTTCCGGGAAGCCTCCCCGGATGTGATGACGCCCATTACCTGGTCGCTGATGTGGATCTACTTATTCGAAACCACCCCGATCCATTTTCCGGACGAGCACCCCGTTGGCGGGAATATCGCCGGGCGTCTGTATTTCAACTTGAGCCTGATTTCATCGCTCTATCATGCTGTCGGCATGGACGCGCGCAAAGAAAAGTTTGGGGATCTGCTTGGTGCCACACCTCCCGAATTGAACATTCCCTATCTTCCATTTTCGCCCCTGGTGGTCATCTGGAATGTGCTGCCGGGAATGATTAAAGACCGGATGCTGATCAGGCGTGACATTAAACAGTTTGCGGAGTATATCGCCTTCCTCCCCAATTGGGTCAAGATCATGCGGACGCGCATCCAGCAGTGTACGGAGGCTGCTGAGCTGCTCTCCCTGTGGAACGAAGCCATCCTGCCCACCATTCTGCGTGACTACCGGATGTTAAGGAGCGTTACCGTCAATCTATCTGGACCGGCTACCAAGCTCAACCTGGACTTGACCGCTCTGGTCGGCGAAGCCGAGGCGCATACGCTCTTATCCAACCTTTCCGGCGCCTCAGGTGACCTGGAAAGCTTGGGTCCGCTGCTGGGGCTGGCGAAAGTAAAGGATGGCAGGATGAGCCGCGCAGAATACATGGAGCGCTACGGGCACCGCGGGCCGCATGAAGGGGAGCTTTCTGCACTTGTCCCCGGCGAAGACCCGGAATGGCTCGATAAACAGCTCGCCGATTTCAACCAGTCAGGCGTGGATGTGGAGGCGCTCCTGGCGAAACAGCGCCTAGAATCCAGCGCGGCTTGGGAGCGTTTTGCAGCGCGCTTCCCGGACAAATCTGCCTCCTTCCGCCACAGGCTGGAACTGGTTACAGCCGCAGCAAAAAAGCGCGAAGCGTTCCGCTCCGAGGGGGTGCGCGTAAGGCGGCTTACTCGCCAGTTTCTACTGCAGGTGGGTAATCTGACGGGGACGGGCGACGGCATCTTTTTCCTGACAATGGATGAAATGACCGCCCTGCTGGCTGGTGATAAGTCGCCCATCAGCGCCATCCCCGCCCGGCGCGTCATGTACCAGCGCTACTGCGCTCTCCCGCCTTACCCGGCGATCATCTATGGAAGCTTTGATCCGTTTCAGTGGGCGGCGGACCCCAACCGGCGCAGCGACTTTTACGATGCGCGGCAGACCGGTACTACCGCCTTTTCTACCAAAATCAAAGGATTTGCAGGCGCGGCAGGTTGCGTAGAGGGCATCGTGCGCCGCATCGATCGCATAGAGGATGGAGATCAGGTCCAGCCGGGCGAGATTCTTGTCACCTCCATCACCAATGTCGGCTGGACGCCGCTCTTCCCTCGTCTTGCCGCTATTGTGACTGATGTGGGTGCTCCGCTCTCGCATGCTGCCATTGTCGCCCGCGAGATGGGCATCCCGGCTGTGGTTGGATGTGGCAATGCCACCATGCTGCTTAAAACAGGCGACCGCGCCCGTGTGGATGGTGGACAAGGCACGGTTGAAATCTTGACTTAGTTAGACTATTGCTCTGGCTCAGTTGACCGCTAATCGATGTTTGTCGCCTTAGCTGGCCTTACAATAAGCGGAGTGATCATTCGTGTTCGCGACGAAGAACAGGTGATGCTCGAGGCCTTTGGGATGAATACAAAGCCTACATGCAGCACGTGGGCGTTTTTTTTGAAATTTTTAGAAGGAGCAGGTCTATGCCCGAAAAAGTCTCTCAATCCCTGGAAGGTGTGTCTGAAACTCTGCTTATGACATTGTATCTTCGGGCGCGTGAATCCCAACGCCCGAATGCCATGATAAAAGATGACAGGGCTGTGGAAATGGTCAAACAGATCGATTGCGATTTTTCACGATTCAGAATGCAGCGGCACGACGAGGTCGCTATCATCGTGCGCATGAATAAATTCGACAACCATGTGCGCTCCTTCCTGGCGCGCAGCCCGGATGCGGTCGTTGTTCATATCGGCTGCGGGCTGGATACCCGTTTCGAACGCGTGGATAATGGGGATGTTGAATGGTTTGACTTGGACATGCCCGATGTGATAGCGCTGAGGCAAAAATTGATCCGCAGCCAAAGCAGCCGTTACCACACTCTGGCTACGTCCGTTTTCGAGGATGGTTGGCTTGAAGGGGTGGGCCGGTTCAAACCGCGCCCATTCATGTTTATCGCAGAAGGCGTCCTCCCTTATTTTGAAGAAGTGCAGGTCAAATCTCTGTTCCTTAAATTGCGTGAACATTTCCCTGGCTGTGAGCTGGTCTGTGATGCTCACACGCCCTTCGTCGTCTGGGCGGATAACCTCCATCTGGCTTATGCGAAATTAAAGGCGCGTCTTCATTGGAGCATTAAGCATGGCAAGGATGTCGAAAACTGGGGCGAAGGCATTCGTCTGTTGGACGAGTGGAATTACTATGAGGAGGATGAGCCTCAACTCAAAGCGTATCGATGGGTGCGCTTGATCCCACCACTGGCGAAATCATCCGGCATTTTCCATTACCGGCTGGGAGTTTAAAACTGAAAATGACCAATGTCAGGAACCAATTCATCTGGCGACCGTGGGTGCTGGTCTGTGGTCTGTGATGCCACGTTCGGGCATTTCTTCCTGACGGGCAAGAAGCGACTCATTGACCTTTTAAATCTTCAACTAGAAACCTTACATTCCAGGCATCATACCCAGTTGCGCCAGCAAGGTTACCATATCCCAATGCGCCCAGGAGTGTATGGCTTTACCGTTCTTGAACTGGTAAGTCGTGCTGCCAGGCACCATCGCGTGTTTTCCGGTTGGCGGTATCATCTCCCCGGTTGGAGTGCGCAAGCCACCTTTATGAGTTCCGCTGCCAACCCAATTGATCACCACAAAATCCCCCTGGGCGATTTTGTGCCGCAGTTCAAAATGCAGATCGGGAAAAGCGTCGAGAAACACCTGGTTGTAAGCCTGTGATTGGTCTCCGGTTTGAAGTCCGGGCGCGCCGGGAGCTTCTGCTTTGTAATCGTCGGCCAGTAGATCGGGGTAGCGCCCCAGATCGTGAGCGTTGATCGCCTCAAAAAATTTCTCGGCAATCCGGATATTATCTTGTTCGGACATCGGCTTTTCTCCTGAGATGGCGATAGTCCGCACATGCGGACCTTCTGCCCACTGCCAGGGTTATTAAATACTGGCGCATGGGCAGGCGATATTGTTACATATGTTGAGGGTGGTCGGGATGGGTAGGCTTTTCTCAGACGGAAACCCGTATGCTGGGAATCCGCTGGGCGGTCACCTGCCCGGCTAATTAAGGATATTATATATCGTAATTATCCAGAACGCAACGGCGAATTTTTTCTCCCCCGCTTAATTTCATAGTGACCAATTGCGCCAGGCGCGTTAATATCCCGCCTTCTTCATTAGTTACCGGTGCAGTGTCATATACAGGTCGCGATTGGGACGCAGTACGAACAGCGGCTGCGGATGGATTTCGCTGCCGGGCGCCAGCCTCAGCTCGAAGCGCTGGGCCACGCAAGCCATGATCAGCGTCGCCTCCAGCAGGCCGAAGTTATTGCCGATGCACTGTCGCGGCCCGGCGCCGAACGGAATATACGCATACCGGTTCTGACGCATAGCCACCTCTGGGTTGAAGCGCAGCGGGTCAAATTCCTCCGGGCGCTCCCAGAACTCCGGGTGGCGGTGCACGGTGTACACGCAGATCGCCATCACTGTCCCCGGGGCGACTTGGTATCCCCCGATCTCGTCCACTCCCAGCGCCCGCCGTCCCAGCATCCACGCCGGCGGGTACAGCCGCAGCGATTCATCCAGCGTCATGCGAATATATGGCAGGCGCTCCAGGTCGGCTATCGCCGGTGGGCGGTCATTCAGCGCGGACACTTCCTGGCGTAGACGCCCGGTCGCCTCCGGGTGCTGCGAAAGCAGGTACCATGTCCACGTCAGTGCATTGGCCGTCGTCTCGTAACCTGCGATCAGCAGTGTCATCACCTGGTCGCACAGTTGCGCCTCATTCATCCTCAGCCGCGTCTCTTCATCCCGCGCCAGCATCATCGAGCTGAGCAAGTCGCCCTTGTCGGTAAAGTCCCGCCGTCGCTCTTGAACGATCCCCTCCACAATCGCCCGCACCGCCCGCGCCGACTCCTGCACGTGCGGGCGGCTGGGTTTCTCGAACTGCACCGCCGCCTGGTTGACCCACTCGCCAATTGCGTTGACTTCCTCCCCCAAATTTACCCCGAACAGCGCCCGCGTCGTCACCGTCAGCGTCAACGACGCCATCTCGCGTGCGATATCGACCGGCTGACCTGCTGCGTAGCGCCCCTCCCAGCGGGAGAGCATCTCCTGCGCTGCCGCCACGATCATCCCATCCAATGCCTCCAGCCGCGTATGGTGGAAGGCTGGCTGCATCAACCGCCGCTGCTGCCGCCAGGTTTCGCCCTCGCTGGTCACCAGTCCGTCGCCCACCAGCCGCTTGAACACCTGGTTGGAGTAGGTTGCCTTGCTGTAGTTGCGGTTGTTGTCCACCAGCACATGTCGGATGTAATCCGGGTGATTGATCAGGTAGGCCGTGTCCGGCGCCGGTCGGTAGCACACAATGTCCCCGTATTGCCGCGTCAGGTTGAGGAAGAAGTTCAGCGGGTCGCGTACCAGCTCGCGCACCCTGCCGCGTGGCATCGGGGGCAGGCGCAGCCCGGTCGGGCTCTCGTTGGCTGCGGATTGGGATTCAGGTAGGGTCATACCGCCACTCCTGGGCTTGCTGGTTGTAGAAGATCATCTCGTTGCGCCGGTTGGAGTCCGGCACCCAGAATTCTCTCAATTATATACAAGTTACCTAAATTTTCCGGCCTTGTATTCCTAATATCATTAATGGATTTCTTTGCGCTCTCTACGGCTTTGCGAGAGATTTTATACATATTGAAACCTCAGCCTACCTCATTATCAGCAGTAAATGGTAAAATTCCCTCCAGATAATCTACACTGCACAAGGAGGGACATCTCATGCAATACGATCTGGTTTTTGAAGGTGGTGGCGCCAAAGGCGGCGCCTTTACCGGTGCCATCCGCGCCTTCGAGCGCCGCGGCTATACTGTCGGCCGTGTCATCGGCTCATCGGCCGGCTCCATCGTCGCCGTGCTCATCGCCGCTGGCTACGACGCTGCAGCCTGCCAGCATGCCCTTGAGCAAAAGCTCCCCGATGGGCGCTCGGTCTTCGCCAGTTTCCTGGATACTCCCAACCTAGATGCTGACGACCAGATGTCAGCCGGCCTGCGTTCCTGGCTGATCACCGAGCTGGACAATCCTGCCCTGCCCAATTCCATCGAGCCGGTTGTCGATCGCCTCATGGACGGCCTGGTGAGCAAGGAGCTGGTGCGCCACCTGCTTTCCCTGCTCCTCTGGGGCGGCTGGTATTCCGGCAAAGCCTTCCGTAGCTGGCTGCGCGATCGCCTGGATCAGGACGGGCGCGGCCTGGCTGACGCGACCCTTTTGGAGTTCTACCAGAAAACCGGCTCGGATTTTTCCGCCGTCGCTGCCGATGTCACCGGGCGCGAGATGTTGGTGCTTAACCACCGCACCGCTCCCGAATGCCCTATCATTTGGGCCGTGCGTATGTCGATGGGCTGCCCCTTCGCCTGGCCGGAGGTTGTCTGGCACGCCGAGTGGGGTCCCTACCGCGGTCGTGACCTCACCGGGCATCGCGTTGTCGATGGTGGCTTGCTCTCCAACTTTCCCATCCGCCTGTTCGTCTCCAGCGACGAGAACATCGATCAAATTATGGGCGAAAACTCCATCTCGGACCAGGTCATCGGCCTGCTCATTGACGAGACCATCCCGGTCCCTGGCGTGGATGAGCCGCTCAAGCACACTTCAGCCGCCACCGGTATCCTCGAGCATCTCGACCTGCTCCAGGAATCCGTCTGGCGCATCCAGGGCCTTGCCGATACCGTCCTGGGTGGTCATGACCGCACCGTCCTGGCCGCCTACGAACACATGGTCTGCCGCCTGCCCGCCAAAGCCATCGGCACCCTCGACTTCGACATGCCTCCCGAGCGCATGTCCGCCCTCGTCGCCGCCGGTGAAACCGCTATGTACGCCTACCTGGACGCCCTCGAAAACCGCCACAATTAGCGGGCTCAGTAGGTCGGTGCATTCCTGATTGCTCTGGATCGGGGATTGAGGGGGTTATCCCTTGACCGCCCCGGCTGTAATTCCACTCACAATGTAACGCTGGAAGATGAGTGCCAGCAAGACCGGCGGGATGGCTGCCAGGACTCCCCCGGCCATCATCGCCGTGATGTCGGTAACGTAGCGTCCCACAAATTCGGAAATCGCTACCGGCGCCGTTTTGGATGCCAGCGTGCTGGTGAAAATCAGGGCATAGAAGAATTCATCCCAGGATAGCAAGAACACGAACAAACCGGTCGAGACCAGCCCTGGCGCGGAGATTGGCATCACGATCCGCCACAGGATTTCCAGCCGCGAGCAGCCATCGATGCGCGCCGCGTCCTCCAGCTCGACCGGTATGCTCTGGAAGAAAGACGCCATCAGCCAGATGGCAAACGGCAACGAGAAGGTCAGGTAGGTGATCACCAGCACCGACGGCTTATCGATTAAGCTCAAGTGGGATGCCACAATAAACAACGGGATGACCAGCGATATCTCTGGAATCATGCGCGTCCCCAGCACGCCCACCAGGATTCCCCGGCTGTAGCGGAATGGTACCCGCACCAGCGCGTAAGCCGCCAGCCCACCCACCACCAGGCAGATCACAGTCACCGCCGAAGCCACCTTGAAAGAGTTCAGCAGGGTAATCGCAATCGTTCGCGACACTTCCGAGGTAGAGCTTCCCGGCAGGAAGATATTGAGATAATTGACCAGGGTCGGGTTTTGCGGGATCCAATGCGGCGGCACTGTCAACAGTTCGGCGCGGGTTGAAATACTGGCGGTCAGCAGCCATAAGACGGGCAGGTAAATAAATGCCAGTACCGGCAGGGTTAAGGCGAACATCCCGATCTTGGAGAGAATTTTCCGGCGGCGCATTACTCGCTCTGCTCCTGTGGACGGTAAAGGAATCGAATATATATCACGGCCATCAGCAAAGTGAACAGCGAGATCAGGAAGGATAACGCCGCACCGGTGCCCAGCTTGCCATAGGCGAAGGTTTCCAGGTAGGTCAGGTAGGTGATCGTCATCGTGGCGAAGGCCGGGCCGCCGCGCGTGATGATGTACACGATATCGAACACGCGAAAAGCCTCCACCGTGCGCACGATCAGCACCACCAGGATCGCCAGGCGTAGCTGCGGCAGGCGAATATACCAGAAACGCTTCCAGGCATTGGCGCCATCGACTTTGGCGGCTTCATCCAGCTCTTCCGGCAGGGCTGCCAGGGCTGCCTGAAAGATCAGCGCCGCAAACGGCAGCACATGCCACAGGTCGGCTAAAATCACCAGGTTCATTGCCGAGGCCGGCTTGACCAGCCACACCTGGTAGCGCGTGATAATCCCCAGTTCCTGCAGTAGGCCGTTTAGTGCGCCAAAATCGGCGCTGTAAATCCAGCGCCACATCGCCCCGTTCACAATCGTCGGGATTGCCCACGGGATGATCAGGCTAACTCGTAAAAAGCGCCAACCGGGCGGGTGAGACTGGATCAGCTGGGCGATAGCCAGTCCTAGGATCAGCTCCAGTCCCACCGAGACGATCGTGAAATACAGCGTCCGGCCGATGGTCGCCCAAAAAGTCGGGTCTGTCAGCAGCCCGCGATAATTTTCCAGCCCTACAAAGGTCTTTGGCAGGTTGATCCCTGCGGGAGCTTCAAAGAAACTCAGGTAAAGCGTATTCAGGATGGGGTATAAGGTAACTCCCAGGATAATGACCAGGCTGGGCGCGATTAAGAACCAGGCCAAACGCTGGTCCTTTTGGCGCATAGTGAGCTGAGATTTCATCACCAGATAGGGAGATCTCCAACATACCTGGGGGTGGTATGTTGGAGATCTGGATAATCAGTTGCGGCTATTGAGCAGCTAGCTCGGCCCACTTGGCAGCCGCTGCGTCCAGGGCTTCCTGGGGGGTCTTTTGCCCCGTCAGGGCTTCTTGCAGAGCCAGTTGCAGTGCGGTTGAGCCCTCTTGATAGTAGGCAATATTCGGTCGCAGCACGGCATACTGGAATTGGTCGGCGAATGCCGGCACGGTCACCGGATTGGAGCGCGAAGCAGCCTTGAGTGTATCCAGGTTCTCGCCCTCATAGGCCGTTGCCCAAATCGGCAGCTGGTTCGAGGAGTACTTCATCTGCGTATCCAGGCTGGTCAGGAAAGTGACGTACTTCCAGGCCGCCTCAACGTTGGGAGAAGTGGCGGTGATCGAGAACCCGCTCGAGCCATCCACCGATGCACTCGGCGGATTTCCACCGATGCTCTCGAATACTGGAATGTTGGTGATGCCCACCTTGCCGGTAACCTGTGAGTTTTCCGTATCGAAGTTCGCTACATCGTACATGAACAGCCAGTTCAACGCGAAGGCAGCCTTGCCCTGAGCGAAGGTGTTCAGGACATCTCCTTCCAGGTATTGTGCCGACGCCGGATTGGACAGGCCGTTGTCTATTGTGCTCTTCATCCATTCCAGCACAGCGACACCCTGTTCGTTATTGAAAGCCGGTTGGCCGCTCTCATCCAGGAATGTACCGCCGTTGCCGTACAGCAAGGCGGTGAAATCGCAGATTGCCGCTTCGGCCTGCGCCCACGACCACACGATAGGATATTCGACCAGACCCTGGTCTTTCATTGCCTGTGCCATCGTTAACAGCTCTTCCCAGGTCTTTGGCGGGTTTGTAAAACCGGCCTGCTGTAGAAGATCCGTATTGTAGAACAGGTATTTCGTATCCAGCAGCCAGGGCATACCGTAGGATTTGCCGTTCCGGGTCACCACGTTCCAGGCCGTCGGGAAGATGTCGTCCTTCATTTCCTGGGTCGCCTTATCTGTTATATCGGTCAGGTAGCCCTTCTTGATAAACTCGTCATACCACACAACATCCGTCATGACCACGTCATAGGCCGGCGGTGTCGTTGCCGCGCCGGTCACGAATTTATCGTGTACCTGTTCGTACGGGACATAGGTCATCTCAATCGTGATATCCGGATTAGCCGCCATGAACTCAGTCGCCACTTCGTTCATCTGGTCGACCGACATCGCCGCCTGGTCCATCGTCAGCACTCTCACGATTGCTTTTTCGCCTGCGGGCGCCTGGGTCTCACTTGTCGATTGGCAGCCCACCACGCTGATCACGAGCAGCACGGCGACCATTAACAGGGCAGTTCTTTGGAAAGTACGCATATTTTTCTCCTTCTTGGTTTAGAGGTCTTTTTCATCTTTCACGAAAAGCAGTGAAAGTTTCGTATGTAATTATCCTAGCAGAATACAAATTGAAAGTCAACGACTTCCCCAGGCATCTTCTCCTCCCCCATGAATCCCGGCTTGATCGTGGGCGATTCCTGGAGGGTAGCCCCTCGTAGATTGTCGCAGTCCCGA
>JAGDMX010000019.1 GCA_017860725.1 Chloroflexota bacterium
GCCTTCAGTGAGCTGAACCTGTATCGTTTGGGAGCCGAAATCCCGGAATACAACCTTGGGGCGCTGCGCTTGTTCGAGAAGGTCGGTTTTACCCAGGAGGTTTGCCGTCGCCAGGCATTGAATCGCGATGGGCGGCGCTGGGATGCCCTGATCTATGGCCTGTTGCGCCTGGAATGGGAGGCGCAGCATGAAAAATGATCTCTTTCATGGGGATTTGGTTTACCTGACGGCTGAAGAGTCCGACACACAAGCCGCAGCATTCTCGCGCTGGTTTCGGGACACAGAGTACATGCGATTGCTTGCCGTGTCTCCTAGGGTCACGTGGTCAACGAAAAAGGTTAAGGAATGGATCGAGAAGGATTATGAAAAGGATCGACCGGAAGGTTACTTTTTTAACATTCGCGCCAAAGAAGGCGATAAGCTGATCGGTTTCTTCGGTTTGTGGGATGTCGAGGCCAATCATGCCGACACGATTATCAGCATCGGGATCGGCGAGCCGGACTACTGGGGCAAGGGCTTTGGAACCGATGCCATGCGCCTTCTTTTGCGCTACGCCTTCGTCGAGCTCAATCTGCACCGCGTGAGCCTGTTCGTCTTTGCTTACAACACCCGGGCGATCCAAAGCTACTATAAGACCGGTTTCAAACTCGAGGGCCGGATGCGAGCAGCAATGCTGCGCGGCGGGAAGCGCGATGATATCGTCGCTATGGGTATCCTGCGCGAAGAATGGGAGAAAAACGTAATATGAACAACGATCTCTTTCAAGCTGGTACATCTCAAGGCAGTTGATACGCAGGTGATGGCTGAAGCCTTTTCCAAATGGGCGCAGGACTCGGAGTATTGGCGCTTGCTGGCTTCGGACCCTTCCCATTCTTTCTCAGTGAAATCGACCAAGGAGTGGTTGGAGAAGGAACAATCCAAGGATCCTCCCGGGTTCTACATGTTCGCAATCCACACCCTGGACGACGACAAGTTGATCGGCGAGATCGGGCTGGATGCGGTTGAGCTGCCACACATGGAAACTTTTGTGGGGATTGGCCTGGGCGAGCGGGAAACCTGGGGCAAAGGTTTCGGCACCGATGCCATGCGCATCATTTTGCGCTATGCATTTACCGAATTAAACCTGCACCGGGTTTCGCTAACAGTTTTCGAATACAATCCGCGCGCCATTCAAACTTATATCAAAGCGGGATTTGTCGAAGAGGGTCGCGTGCGTGGTTTTTTACACCGCGCCGGACGCCGATACGATCTGATTTTTATGGGTATCCTGCGGGAAGAATGGGAGAAGATACATGACTACAATAGTTCATGAGCTGCAAGCCAGCTATGCGTTCATGGAACGCAATGCAAATTTAATTAAACGTTACTGGTCCTGGGAGCTGGTCTGGCTGGTCTACTCGATTGCCAACAGCCTGGCGGTCAGCTACATCGGCCTGGGAATGGAGCAAATCGCAGGCAGCCAATCGGTCGACGGTCGTTACCTGGTGCTTTACCTGGTGGTTGGTACCCTGGTGTGGCGCTACCTATCGATGATTTTTTATTGGATCACTGACGTGATCGGTATGGAGCGCTGGGAGGGCACCATCGAATACACTTTAATGGCCCCCATCAGCCGAATCACTCACATGGCAGGCCAGACCATTTTTGCTGTGTTCTACAGTCTGCTGTTCACCGCCATCATTTTGATGGTGACCGTCGTGCTGTTTGAGATCGATCTGGCCAAAGCTAACCTGTGGGGTGGCACACTGATGATGATCGCCGGCAGCCTGTCCTTCATTGGAGTAGGCATCATGGGCTCGATCTTGCCGATGCTCTTTCCGGAACGCGGCTCACAGATGACGCACGTGATCATCGCCATGCTGTTGCTGGTTTCTGGTGTGTACTACCCGGTCAATGTCCTGCCTGAAATCCTGCAAAAACTGGCAGTCATCAGCCCGGCTACCTACGTGCTGGACGGCGCGCGCCTGGCCTTGTTAGAAGGCGCATCAACGCGCTCGCTATGGCCTTACATCTGGCCGACATTGATTATGGGTGTAATCGCCATACCAGCCGGTCTGAGGATCTTTGGCCTGGCCGAGCGTTACGCCAAGCGCACGGGAAAGCTACATCGTAATGGATAGATAGAATTATGGAGCAAACCACAATGAGTACACAAACACCTGTAACTCCCGAATACATCCCCGAGATTCCCGATCTTGCGGAGGTGCAACTGCGCGGCTTTTGCGGCGAGTCGGATTATCCGAAAATGGTTGCCGTGATCAATGCCAGCAAGGTAGCAGACCAGATCGAACGCAGTGACACGGTCGAGACATTGAGGAATGCCTATTCCCACCTGCATAACTGCGACCCTTACCAGGATATGCTTTTTGCTGAGGTTGAAGGTCAGGTGGTTGGCTACATCCGGTGCTGGTGGGATGTCGAATCGGCCAATAACTGGCTGGGTTGGCATGTCAGTTTCCTGCACCCGGATTGGCGCAATGCAGGCATAGACACAGCCTTCCTGCATTTCAGCGAAAATCGCCTGCGCAAGATTGCCGATGGATTGCGCGGCTCTGAGCACCTGCCAGATGACCGCCGCTGTTATTTCACGACAACGGCACACAAAACGGAGGTTTCACGAGCAACATTACTGGAGCGCGAGGAATATCAGGCAGTGCGCTGGGAGTATATGATGGTCCGTTCGGATCTAGAGAATATCCCCGAAGCGCCCTTGCCTGCAGGGCTGGATGTGCGGCCGGTACGACCGGAGCACCTGCGGGCGATTTACGATGCCAATGTGGAGGCTTTCCAGGATCACTGGGGCTACATCCCGCCCAGCGACCAGGACTTCGATGAGTGGGTGAACCACCCGGAGTTCGACGCCAGCCACTACCAGGTCGCCTGGGATGGAGATCAAGTGGCCGGCATGGTGTTGGCGTTCATCAGTCCACAAGAGAATGAGGAGTACCAACGCAAGCGCGGCTGGACGGAGGGTATCTGCGTCCGGCGGCCTTACCGGCGGCAAGGCCTGGCACGTGCCCTGCTGGTACGCAGCCTGCACGATCTGAAGGCCAGCGGAATGGAAGAAGCTGCGTTGACAGTCGACACGCAGAATCTGAACAGCGCCTTCCGACTGTACGAAAGCGTCGGCTTCCGCCCCTATAACAGCTTTGCGTTTTACCGCAAAGAGTTTTAATCAGTGCTATTCCTGGGAGAATGATTGTAGATGGTCAGGTTCAGGTTTACAATCAACATCTATCATCACCTTTGAGGGAGGCCGTGCTGATGCCGATTAAAGCCGTGATCTGGGATTTGGGCGGGGTAATCCTGCGGACCGAAGATCCGCAGCCGCGCCAGCAACTGGCGGACCGCCTGGGTATATCTCGCGATGACCTGGAAGAGCTGGTCTTTCACGGCGCGTCAGGGAGGCGCGCCCAGCTTGGGAAAATTTCGGTGAACGAGCATTGGGACAATGTGCGGCAAATTCTGGGCATCCCTGTCCAGGATTTGCCGGCGCTGCAGCAGGCATTTTGGGGAGGCGACCGGATTGACGAGACCTTGTTGGATAGAATCCGCATGCTGCAAAGCCAGTACAAGATTGGCCTGTTGAGCAATGCCTTCTCCGACCTGCGGCAGGTCATCACAGAATACTGGAAATTTGCCGATGTTTTCGAGGAGATGATCATCTCTGCAGAAGTCGGTTTAATGAAACCCGATGTACGCATCTATCACCTGGCATTGGAGCGGCTGGCAGCTTCGCCGAACGAGGCTGTCTTCATCGACGATTTCGCCCGCAACATAGAAGGTTCTCGCGCGGTCGGAATCCACGCAATCCATTTCCTTAACTGCGCTCAGGCCTGGGAAGAGCTGCAATCTCTGCTGTCCGATCACAAGCCGCGGCCGAAGGCAAGCCGATAGCTTGCCTTATTTTTTTCAGGAGCCATCATGGAACTCACTCGCTTGACCCTGTCGGAAGCGATCCACCTGATACGCCACAAGTGGCTTTCCCCACTGGAGCTTACCCAGGCTTACCTAGAACGGATCGAACGGCTAAACCCCTCCTTGAATTGTTTCATCACAATCACTCCAGAGCTAGCCTTAGAGCAGGCTCGCCGGGCTGAGCAGGCACTGGTTAAATCTGGTGCAGAATTTGGTTCACTGCAAGGCATTCCGATGGCTTTGAAGGATTTATTCGACACCGCTGGCATCTTGACGACTGCAGGTTCATCCTTCTTCGCTCAGCGCGTACCGGATCAGGATGCTGAGGTGGTGACCCGCATCCGGCAAGCCGGGGCAATCCTGTTGGGCAAGCTCAATATGCACGAAATCGCCCTAGGCGTGACCAATGTCAACCCGCACTACGGCCCATGCCGTAACCCCTGGGATACCCAGCGCGTCTCGGGCGGCTCATCGGGCGGTTCGGCGGTAGCCCTGGCGGCGGGGTTGTGCCTGGGATCATTAGGCAGCGACAGCGGCGGCTCGATTCGCATCCCGGCGTCGCTGTGTGGTGTCGTCGGGCTCAAGCCGACCTACGGTAGAGTCAGCCTGCGCGGAGTAGTGCCGTTGAGCTGGCACACCGATCATGTTGGACCATTAGCCCTTACAGTCATGGATGCTGCCATCCTGCTAAGTGTCATCGCCGGATACGACCCGGACGATCCATCCTCACTGCAGGTGCCGGTTGACGATTACCTGACCCACATCCAGGATGGAGTGCGGGATTGGCGGATTGCCCTGGCCAGTGACGCTTACTTCGATGAGGTGGATGTGGAAGTCAAAACAGCCATCGTAGCTGCTACCCAAACCTTTGCGGAGCTTGGCGCCCAGGTCGAGCCGGCAGCTTTCCCTGGTGCTCGCCGGGCTGCCCAGGCCAATGGGCTGATGGTCACCAGCGACGCAGCAGCCTTCCATCGAGAAAGGTTGGAGTCTCAACCACGCGGTTTCGGTGCCGATGTGCTGCAGCGCCTGCGATTCGGCGCAGCTTACACCTCAACGGAATATATCCAGGCGCGCCGCTCGCAAACTATTCTGCGCCGGCAGTACGAGCAATTCTTCGAACAGTACGATCTGCTGCTTACACCTGCCACGCCTGTGGCGGCGCCGCTGATCGAAGGGCCGGATGCCGTTGAGCAGGCGCGCCTGCTGACCCGCTACACCGCCCCATTTAACCTGACCGGCCTGCCGGCTCTATCCTTGCCCTGCGGATTCACCCGCCAGGGATTACCCATTGGACTGCAGCTCGTCGCCCGCCCCTGGGCGGAGGCCACCTTGCTGCGCGCTGCACAGGCATACGAGCAGGCAACTGCCTGGCATACGAGGATACCTGAGGCGTGAAAAGGATAGGAGCCTATCGACTCTTTATCCTGCTGGCAGTCATTGTGGACTTCCTGTTCTCAATGATCTTCACTACCAGTGCGATTTACCAGGTGGTCACGGTTGGTTTAACGCCACTGCAACTGGTGTTAGTAGGCACGACACTGGAGCTATCGGTTTTCTTATTCGAAGTGCCCACCGGTGTAATCGCCGATGTATATAGCCGCCGACTATCGATTATCATCGGTTATTTTGTAATGGGCGTGGGCTTCCTGGTTGAAGGCTCATTTCCGTTCTTTGCAACTATCTTATTGGCACAGTTCTTCTGGGGAGTGGGCTATACCTTCACCAGCGGCGCAACCCAGGCCTGGATTAGCGACGAGATCGGCGAGCAGGCTGCCGGGCAGGCGTTCCTGCGCGCCAACCAGGTCGGTCAGATCAGCGGTTTGCTGGGGATCGTTGCCGGTACCCTGCTGGGCAGCCTGAAGTTGAGCCTCGCTATCCAATTAGGCGGCCTGCTGCTGATGGCAACCGGAGTCCTGCTGATCCTGACCATGCCGGAGCATGGCTTTAATCCGACACCCCGGGAGGAGCGCAATTCCTGGCAGCACATGCTATTTACCTTCAAATCCGGCGTGGCTGTCGTCCGCCAGCGCCCACTGCTCATCAATATCCTGCTGATCGGCTTGATTTACGGGCTGTACAGCGAAGGCTTTGACCGCCTGTGGACCAAGCACATTATCGATAATTTCACCTTGCCTTTCGACGGTATGCTTCAGCCGGTCGCCTGGTTTGGTATTCTGCGAGCCGGAGGCGTCCTTCTCACGGCTGGAGCCAGTGAGGTCGCACAGCGGCGCGTTCGCACCGACAGCTTCCTGAGCATTGCCCGCGCGCTGGTCGGTTTCTCAGTCATTCTGATCATCAGCCTGCTGACATTCGCCCAGACCAGCCTCTTCATCTTGGCTATGTTGGCCTATTGGTCGATCTATGTGACACGCAACCTGATCGGGCCGCTGTATACCGCCTGGGTTAACCAAAAACTGGACTCTGGTGTGCGCGCCACCGTCATCTCAATGAGCAGCCAGGTGGACGCTATCGGCCAGATCGCCGGTGGTCCGGCAGTCGGTTGGATCGGTAGCGCATTTTCGGTGCAAGCCGCCCTCACGGTTTCTGGGCTGTTGTTAACCCCAGTCCTCCCATTGTACCGGCGGGCACTGAGCCAGTCACGCCAGCAAGATCTACTCCAGGCAGCATCCGCATTCCCCACAACGGATGGTGAACAAGCATGACTTACGAACCCCCGCCAAACGGCTTCCGAACTTTTATCATCGTCTGGATCACCCAGTCTATCTCGGTGTTTGGCACAGCGCTGACATTCTTTTCGGTCAACATCTGGTTGACCCAGACCCTCTACTCTTTACCGGAGCAAAAACCGCAATTGGCATTCGCGCTTTCTGCCATCAGCCTGGCTTTCGCTCTGCCGGTGGTGTTCGGAGCCCCCCTGGCCGGAGCGTGGGTCGACCGGCACGATCGCAAGCGCACAATGTTAACCATGGATTACCTCAGCGGCACCCTCAGCCTGGTATTAATGGCCTTGATGTTGAGCGGAAACCTGCAGTTCTGGATGCTGATTCTGTTAATCGTGGGATTTGCCAGCGCCGGGGCATTCCATAACGCTGCCTTCGATACTTCCTATGCTATGATTGTTCCCGAGAAGCAGTTGCCGCGCGCCAACGGCATGATGCAGACTATCTGGTCGCTCTCTGGCATACTCTCGCCTATGATCGCCGCCACCTTGATCGCCTTGCCAGCATTGGCTCAGCAGGCTGGTCTCACCACCGGGATCGGCGGTGTCATTGCCGGGTTGGAAAATGGCACACCTCTGGCGATATTCATCGACGCGATCACCTTTTTTATCGCCGCCACC
The DNA here is from genome assembly GCA_017860725.1 of Chloroflexota bacterium. Classification (GTDB taxonomy): domain Bacteria; phylum Chloroflexota; class Anaerolineae; order Anaerolineales; family UBA4823; genus CTSoil-045. Next base: position 7,220 of record JAGDMX010000019.1, read on the forward strand.
ACCCTGATTTTCTTGTATATCCCTTCCCCAGTCCGTACCGACCTGGGTGAAAAAGGCGGAAAACCTAAAAAGAGCATTCGGGCGGATGTGCGCGAAGGCGCTTTATACATCTGGCACCGTCGGCCGCTATTGTGGCTGCTGGGCACCTTCGCCGTCGCCAATTTCGTCAGCGGGCCAATGGGAGTATTCCAACCCCTGATCGTCAAGTTCAACCTGGCACCGGACTGGACTGCTCGTGGCTTTACCTTCGAAACAGCCCTGGCATTGCTGGCAACCCTGGGTGCAGTCGGGGGTGTGGTCGGCGGTGTATTCATCAGTGCCTGGGGCGGGCTGAAGAAGCGTCGGGTATTAGGCGTCGTGATCCCGCTGATCATCTCGGGTATTAGCTTGATGCTTTTTGGCTTATCCACCACGCTTTATCTGACGGCGGCGATGGTGCTGGTTGAAACCGCCATGATCCCAATCATGAACTCCCATTCGCAAACGATCTGGCAGACTCAGACACCGCGCGAGCTGCAGGGACGGGTCTTCTCCGTCCGTAGATTGATCGCCCAGTTCACCTGGCCGCTCAGCACTGTCCTGGCCGGCTGGTTGGGGGGTCTCTTCAACCCGGGTCATGTCATGGCAGTGCTGGGCCTGATCCTGACGGTTTTCTGCATTGGGCAGCTCTTCAACCCTTATCTGATGCAAGTCGAAGACAAAGAATACCTGGAGAGATTGGCTGCCGCCCAATCCGCCGATTGAGATAAATCGAAAAACACAGACATGCTATAAGGATAACATCATGGAACACTCAATTACCCTTCCTGCACCCCCTGAGCTAGATGAATATCACTGGCGCCCGGCTCGACGTGAGGATGCCTTAGCCATGAACGAGCTGCTCAACGAGATCGAATCAGTTGATCGGCGTGGCTGGGTAGATACACTGGACGAACGCGAGCGCGACTTTAATGATCCAACCACCAACATCGAAACGGATACTCTGCTGGGCTTCACCAATAGCGGCAAGCTGGCGGCTATAGCCTGGGTGTTCCCGCTCCCGGCCAGCCAATGGGAACACCTGGTTTTTATGTGGGGTGAGATTCATCCGGCTCACCGCGGGCGCGGCCTGGGCAGCTTCGTGCTTAACTGGATGGAGGCGCGCGGCCGGCAAATCCTGGACACACGCCCCAGGGATCTGCCGCATAACCTGCGTGCCAACACCACGGATAACCTGCCGGACCGGATTGCGCTGTACGAGCAGCACGGCTACCAACATGTGCGCTCCTACTACCGCATGCGCCGGGACTTGAGACTGCCCATCCCGGAACCGGTATGGCCGGCCGGGATCACTGTGCGGAATTGGTCCCCGGAGCTCGACCTGGCGACCATGCAGTCTGTAGATGAGGCGTTTTCCGACCATTGGGGCAATGTGCCGGTGGACGAGCAAGCCTGGAGATTATTTTACTCAGGGACCCCGGACTTCCGTCCCGACCTGACCTATCTGGCCATGACCGAGGATGGGCAAATTGCGGGAGTGTGCTTCAACGAAGTGCATCAAGAAGAAAACCGCATCCTTGGTATTCAGCAAGGCTGGATTCGCTCTCTGTCTGTCCGACGTCCATGGCGCAAACTGGGGCTGGGTACCGCCCTGATGTGCATTTCTATGCAGGCGTTCCAGCAAGATGGCCTGGAATACGCCGGGTTAGGTGTCGATGCCGAGAACCTGACCGGGGCACTGCGTATTTACGAGCGCCTTGACTTTACTGTAGTAAAGCGCTTTATGGCCTTTTCAAAAACCGTATAAACCTGACTATCCGACAGAATCCAACATGGCAACCAAGACACTTACCTCAAACATCTTGAAAGATCTGGGCGATGGATTGGTGCTGCGCCGTTCCACTCCCCAGGATGCAGATTCTCTGGCAGATTTTAATGCTCGCATTCATAGCGACCAAGGCCCGGAGAACCCCGAGGAGGGCGTCGGGGTTTGGACACGCGACCTGCTGACCAAGCCCCACCCCACTTTTGGATCCGGGGATTTTACAATCGTAGAAGATACTCGAACTGGTGATATCGTCTCTTCGCTAAACCTGATCTCACAGGAATGGAGCTACGCCGGGATACCTTTCAAAGTCGGCCGACCCGAACTGGTAGGGACCAAGCCTGAATACCGCAACCGCGGCCTGGTGCGGGCGCAGTTTGATATCGTTCATCAGTGGAGCGCCGAGCGTGGTGAGATTGTACAGGGCATCACCGGTATTCCTTACTACTACCGCATCTTTGGCTACGAGATGGGCATGGGTTTAGGCGGCGGGCGAGCCGGATTCCAGCCACAAGTGCCGCGCCTGAAGGAAGACGAGCAGGAGCCTTACCGGATACGCCCGGCCACCGAAGCAGATCTGCCTTTCATTGCCGAGCTCTATACCCAGGCAAATCAGCGCTACCTGGTGAGCTGCTTGCGAGATGAAGCGCTCTGGCGCTACGAGTTGAATGGAAAGAGCGAGAAAAATGTCAATCGCAGTGAGCTGCTCGTCATTGAATCCCTGCAGGGTGAATCGGTGGGCTACTTTGGGCACTGGTCTTCAAATTGGGGTGCCATGCTGGCTGCCAACTCATTTGAAGTAAAAGCAGGGGTATCCTGGGCAGCCGTGACTCCCAGTGTGATTCGCTATCTTTTCGACAAAGGACGCGTCTATGCTGCACAGGCAGGAAAGGAGGCAGAGTTTTCCGCCTTCGGTTTCTGGATGGGAGAAGATCATCCGGTTTACCACATGATACAAGACCGCTTGCCACGCCTGCGTAAGCCTTATGCCTGGTATATACGCGTACCTGATCTGCCTGGTTTCCTAAGCCATATCCAGCCGGTGCTCGAGAAGCGATTGGAGGCATCCGCACTGGCTGGGCATACCGGTGATTTGAAACTGACCTTTTACCGCAGCGGAATCATCCTTAGCTTCGAGCAAGGCCGGATCAAGGAAATCAAACCCTGGAAGCCGGAGCCGCAAGGTCACTCAGGCGATGCCGCTTTCCCCCAGTTGACCTTCTTGCAACTGCTCTTTGGTTATCGCACGCTGGACGAGTTGAACTATGCTTTTGCCGATTGCTGGTGGGATCACGACACAGCTTATGCCTTGTTGAATACGCTGTTCCCCAAACAAATCTCGCAGGTCTGGGCAGTCTCGTAAGCAAGACAGGCGGGTGAGCTAACCTCCCCGCCTGTTCTATTGTAGGTAAGATATGCCGAATTAGCCTAAGGGTAAACCGGCGTCACCCAATCCTGGTATTCGGTATTCCTGCCGCGCACGATATCGTCGAATAACTGCCGTAAGCGGGCAGTCACAGGGCCCATCTGGCCATCCGCAATCGGCCGGTGGTCCACACGGGTCACGGCGGTGATCTGGGCGGCGGTACCGGTCATAAACAATTCATCACACAGGTAAATTTCGGTGCGGTCGATTGGTCGCTCGACTACCGGGATGCCAAGCTCACGTTTGGCAAGCTCCATGGATGTATGGCGGATGATACCTTCCAGAATGTTTTCGGTGATCGGAGGAGTCACCAGCACACCATCCCGGATGATAAAGACATTCATGGCACTACCCTCGGAGACGTGCCCTTCTTGAGTCAGCACTAGGGCTTCATCGAAGCCAGATAATAACGCATCTGACTTCACAAAGGCAGAATTGGCGTAAGCCCCGCTGATCTTGCCGCGCGCCGGGATCATATTATCATCGATCCGCCGCCAGGCAGAGAAAGTCACATGGGCATTGGTGTCATTCGACACATAACGATCGAAAGGCACCGAGACGATGGACAACTCATCCCTTAATCCATGCAGCTTGACGCCAATAATTTCGTCTGCCTTGTAGGCCAGCGGACGGATATAGACATCCCGCCGGTAGTTTTCAGATCGCAGCAAGTCAATCGTTACTCTCGTCAGGCTTTGAGGAGTATGGTCAAACGCCATCATCAGCAACTTGGCCGAGTTTAAGAAGCGGCGGAAATGATCTAAGGGGCGAAACAGATAGAGTTGCTCCTGGTCGGGATTCCAGTAGCCGCGCATACCAGCAAAGGCGGCTGTGCCGTAATTGAGGGCATGCGTCAACACCCCAACCTTGGCTTCTGCATACGGGACTATCTGTCCTCTGAAATATGCATAATTGGGCAGTTCCATCCGATTGCCTCCTGGTTACGAAAATCCGATCAACTCTCTCAATTTTGAAATTATATCACCGGGATTTTGGCGCTATAAAAAGATTTACCCATAAGCAAAAATCGGAGTATACTCAATCTCACCTGTGGATCCATCTCCTTCGTTGATTTTAAAAGAATGATGTAATCCGAGCTTTCCCATATCAGGAGATCAAGTATGAAACGCGCTGTCAGCATCAGTTTGGGTTCATCAAAAAGGAATAAGGCTATTGAGGTTGAGCTGCTCGGTGAGATGGTCAGTATCGAGCGTATCGGTACAGATGGCGATATGGAAAAAGCCGCCCGTATGTATCAGGAGTTGGACGGAAAAGTTGATGCCTTTGGAGTTGGCGGGGCTGACCTGGGTCTCCTGGTAGATACCAAGTGGTATCCGCTACACTCGGTGCAGAAGATGGTGCGTTTCGTACAGGCCACACCTTTAGTAGATGGAACCGGTTTGAAAAACACGCTTGAAAATATGCTGGCGCCGTTTATCGATAGTCATCTCGGCGATTATGTCAAGCAACCAGACAGGACAGTATTTATTACCGCAGGCCTGGACCGCTGGGGGATGACCAGCTCCTTTGTCAATGCCGGTTATGATTGCTTGTTCGGTGATGCCATGTTCGGACTGGGTTGGAACCTTCCCATACGCACTGTGAAAACCTTGAAGCTGTTGGGGGCTATTCTGCTCCCGATCGTTACCCGCCTGCCATTCGAGTGGATATATCCTACCGGAGAGAAGCAGGAAAAACGTGTCCCAAAGTGGGAGAAGTATTATCAATGGGCGACCGTGGTGGCCGGAGATTGCCACTACATTAAGCACCACATGCCGGAACGACTGGAGAACACAATCATCGCTACCAACACGACTACGCCAGAAGATATCGAGATATTCCGCCAAGCGGGCGTGCGCTACGTGGTCACCTCCACCCCGGTGTTGCAAGGCCGCTCGTTTGGGACCAATATGATGGAAGCCGCATTGATCGCGGTATCTGGCAAAGGCCGGGTTTTGACCCATCAGGAATATCGTGAGATGCTGGCACAGCTCAATTTCGAGCCGCAGCTACAGGATCTGAGCGCTTGATATCAGACTCCCAGAGGAGGAAAACACCATGGATGCTATTGTCACTGCAGGAGGTATCCCCAAACCGGAAGAGCCTTTGTTCGAGTACACGCAGGGAAAAAGCAAAGCATTACTGGACGTCGCAGGTAAGCCCATGATCCAGTGGGTGCTGGACGCTTTATGCGCTGCCGACACGATCGATAAAATAATCATCATGGGCTTACCCGATGATGGTAGCTTGAACTGCAGCAAAATCGCCCATTATATGCCAAACCAGGGTAGCATGCTGGAAAACATTCGCGCCGGGATACTGCAGCTAAAACAGATTAAACCAGCAGCACAACATGCGCTGATTGTCTCATCAGATATCCCCACGATTACTTCCGCAATGGTCGACTGGGTGGTGGACACCTGCATGCAGACGGATCAGGATGTCTACTACAACCTGATCCAACGCGATGTGATGGAGAAACGCTTCCCCGGCTCGAAACGCACCTACACCCATCTGAAAGATGTGGAAGTGTGCGGCGGGGATATGAATGTCATTCGCACGATGACCGTCACCAGCGACGACAACTTTTTCGAGCGCCTGATTTCCGCCCGCAAGAGCGTTTTCAAACAAGCCAGCCTGATCGGGTATGGTACCCTGATTCTGTTCCTGTTGCGCCAACTTACCCTGGAAGATGCCATCCAGCGCGTTGCCAAGCGCCTTAACCTGACCGGGCGGGCGATCATTTGTCCATTCGCCGAGGTTGGCATGGATGTCGATAAGCCCTTTCAATTGGAGCTGGTACGCAAGGATCTGGCAGCCCGATCCGCTGCATGAACGGAGCCGTAAAAGCCCGGCTGCTCGACCTGGATCATACCTGGTCACGCCGCCTGCAAATTTCTTCCCAGCCAGGCCTGTTACGCACCCTGGAAATATTTATAGCCCATTCGGGAGATTCCTGGTTCGTTCTCATTGCGATTGGGCTGACATGGTGGCTGGGCGACTCAGAATGGAAGGACCTGGCGGTTGCATTGGCAACCGGGGTAATCGTAACAGCCTTGGCTGTACTGGTCATCAAACTGATCGTACGCCGCGAGCGACCGGCAGGCGAGTGGGGCGGGATCTACCGCAAAACCGACCCGCACTCTTTCCCCTCCGGACATGCCGCCCGGGCCGTGATGGTGGCAGTGACTGCTCTCGGTTTGGCACCTGCCTGGCTGGGGATCGCCTTGTGCATCTGGGCGCCGCTCGTATGCCTGTCTCGCGTGGTGATGGGAGTACATTATCTTTTCGACGTCCTGGCCGGCATGCTGTTAGGCAGCGCGATCGGCCTATTAATTGTCTGTTTGGCCTGACCTCCCTCTCTCCAGGGCCATTAATCGCTTCGTCTTCTAATTTCTTGCTTCATATGCTCAATCGCCGGGCTCGGAGCAGGATCGACACCATACGCCATCGCCAGGTAATAAGCTACGTAATCCCCATAGTGCAGGCATGTCCACTGCTGGGAAAGCGGTCCAACACCCTTAGCATCCACAAAATCGGTGCCGATCCCTTCCAGCATGAATGCCGTCTTGGTCAGGTCGCTACGTAAGCGGTTATGCGGGTGATTAAGAGCCGACCGCAAAAACACGAGCATTGTAGAACCCAGCATTTCTTCCGGCTGCAGCACACCCTCCAGAGCCGAATGATCCATCTCCGGCAGAAAGTCCACCTGTGCCTGAGATTTGGCCATCTGGTTGATCTGATTACGCCAGTGCCGCGCCACCGGGACGAGTAATCCAGAGCCAACGATCGTCACCCAGCGACCCATCATCTGGCCCGCCATACGCTTGGCTGGGTTGAACATCGGCGGTATATCAGCCTTCAGGGAATTCTGCTGATCGTACAGAGTTGCAACTGCACGCCGAAACTCAGCACCTAAGTCTGGCAGCCAACGCATTCGGTAAAACGCCGCGGCCAGCAAACCGAATGTAAACGCGACTTGCGTGCCTGCTGGATTACTAGGCTCATACTGCCAGGCAGGAGCATCCGCAGCATTTGCCATCTTCAACAGGTCACCACCTGCGCCGACTGCAAGGCAGCGGCATCTTCGCTGGGTCGCCTGTTGAAAAACCGAGAGGGTTTCCTCTGTATCCTCGGAGCGCGATAGGGCCACTACCAGCGTGTGGGAGCCATTAGCCCAGGCGGGCAGGTCATAATCCCTCAGCACAACAATCGGCACGGGGCTGAGCGGCGCGGCGTATGCCGCCAGTAGTTCAGCTCCCATAGCAGAATCACCCATCCCAGCAAAAACCACCTGCCTCAAGCCCTTCCAGTCAGGCAGTGGCAGGCTCTGGCCCAGCTCCCAGCCAGCTTGAAGCTGCTCCGGAAGATCATCGATCTCGGCCAGTAAATTCAGTGTGTCCAGTTTGGAAAATGCTGAGAAGTTCTCCAGGTTCATCACGCGCTCCGGATTATTTCAAGTTATTGGGCACTTGGGTTGTGCCTAAAATCATCTGGTAAATTTCACGCCGTGGCCAGCCAGACTGCGTCGACAGGCTGGCAGCAATCTGCCGGGATGGCTCACCTGATGCCAGGCGTTCCTGGATTGCCTGTTTAAGGCTCTCTTCCGACCAGATCTCGCTGACCGCCTTGCGCCCCTCAACCACCAGGGTAAACTCGCCGCGCGGCGGCTGAGCGATAAAATGATTATGCGCCTGGGACAGGCTGCCGCGGAAAATTTCTTCGTGAAGCTTGGTCAGCTCGCGTGCTATCGCGATCTGCCGGTCACCAAAGACCAACTGCAAGTCTTCCAGCGCCTGCAACAGGCGATGCGGAGTTTCCAGGAAAATCAGGGTGTAGGGCAGTTCAGCCACCTGGACCAGCAGCATGCGCCGCTGGTTGGCTTTGCGCGGCAGGTAGCCAAGGTATAAGAAAGCATCGCTGGGCAGCCCCGATGCCACCAGAGCCGCGACTGGTGCGCTGGGTCCGGGGATGGGGCTGACCGGGAATCCCGCCTCCAATACTGCCCGAACCAGCTCATATCCTGGGTCATTCAGTCCGGGGGTCCCTGCATCCGAAACCAGGGCAACATCCCCTTCTGCGAGCGCTGCCAGAATCTCAGGTAGTTTACTGATTTTATTGTGTTCAAAGTAGCTGGTAACTCGTGTGCCAATACCAAAATGGGCCAGCAGCTTCCCGGTGTGCCGGGTATCCTCAGCAGCGATCAGCCGTACCTCACCCAACAAGCGTATCGCCCGCAGGCTGATATCCTGCAGGTTTCCAATCGGTGTGGCGACCAAGTACAAGGTTCCCACTGGCGCTTAAGTCTACTTCCAGGTCAAGTAATCGACCAGCAGGGTTTCGTCGCTGGCATTGAATGACGTCAATTTGAGCCATCCCAGCATTCCCTGGTTTGTCCGATAGCACAGATAGCTGCCGACTGGGATATTCTCCACCATCAGAGGCTGGGCGCTCATGTTCGCTGTCTGACAGTTACCCCATGTCGGCTGATTCGTGCTCATCACCGCCGCTACCACGTTGCCTTGCGGGATCAGCAGGTGCTGCCCATCGGCGTTGGTTTCATAGGAGATATCCTCGCCTCCATCAGCAGCGGACTGATCCAGGTCAAATTTCTGCATCGGTTTCAGCGTGACCGACCCATTGGCGAGCACTGCGGGTGTGCTGGTGGCGGTGGGTGTAGCGCTAGGGACTGGCGGGGTCACTGTGGCGGTTGGTAGGGGCTCGACCACGATGCGCACCCAAAACGGCGAGCCTCCGTTCGGGCCAATACCAAACCAGCCGCCCTGAGCATTCTTCAGCTTCCAGTTGCCCTGGTACGTCCCCGGGGATTGCGGCGCAACCATATCTATCGCAATGTCTACACTCTCGCCAGGCGCCACCTGGCGCGGCAGCGAGGCTGCCACCTGGGAGGTCATCGCTTCTCCGGAAAATAATCCGACGGAATAAGCACTAGACCAGGTGCAGTTCCCGGCATTTTGCAATCGCCAGATTTTCGTGAACGCCTGGCCAGGTTGGGCCTTGGTGTCGTCCGGAATGGTAATATCGATCGGATTGCCTGCCGCCGCCAGATCACAGTTCCCGATGGTCGTGGGAAGACTGGCAGGAGTGCGAGTCATCGTTGGTGAGGGTTGCAGGCTTACTGTGGGGGTCGGCAATCCTGACTCTGTCGGGGCAAGCTGCATAGTGGACGTGGGTGTCAGCAGCACCACCTGGGTTAGCTGGGCATTGACCGTCTCATACACCTGGGTTAGATTGGGAGTTGGGGTAGCACCAGAATCACCGGGAGATGAGCCGCAGGCGACCAATATCATCGCCAGGCAGGCCAGAACTGCGCACAGGCGCAATAAATCGGATCGGTTAGGGTTCATGGATCAGGAGATGACTGGCTCATCGCCGGCCTGCGGCAGAACCTTTTTCATCCGGCGAGCCAGGTCTCGGCGTGATAAAAGCACCCGATGGCTGCAAGTCAGGCACATCAGGCCAATATCTGCGCCCAACCGGACGACTTTCCAATCATAACCGCCGCAGGGGTGCGGTTTGCGTAGCCGGATAATATCGTTCATCTGCAATTCAGGCAGCATGCAGGCATTATAACATGCCCCCTCGGGCGTGATGTGCCCTGGCGACTATGCTAAAAGCCGGATGGTATAATAAATCGATAGGATGCATTTTGATGTTATTTAACCTGGATCCAGCCACCCTGATTTCACGCCTGTTCGTCTTGATTGTTGCGTTTACCATCCACGAATTTGCCCATGCCTGGACCGCCAACCGTTATGGGGATATGACCCCTCGACTCAGTGGGCGCCTGACTCTCAATCCTCTTGCCCACCTGGACCCGATCGGCTCCCTGGTGCTGCTGACCGCCGGGTTTGGCTGGGCCAAGCCTGTCCCTATCAATCCTTACGTATTGACCCGGCGTTCTTCAGCCGCGGTGATGTGGGTCTCCCTGGCCGGACCGGTCTCCAATGTGCTGATGGCTGTGATCGCGGCGATCCCATTCCGCCTGGGATTGGTCTCCATAGGGGCAGCTTTCGCCCAGAACGAGTCATTTCTTCCCACCCCGTCCCAATTCCTGTTCGAGTTCGTTTACATCAACCTGGTCTTGTTCCTGTTCAATCTGCTCCCGATCGCGCCACTGGATGGCGAGAAGATTCTGTCATACTTTTTGCCACCACCCATATCCACTTTTATGGACACCATCCGACCTTTTGGTCCCTTCATCTTGTTAGGTGTAGCGGTGATTGGCCCCTTCATCGGGCTCAACATCCTCAGCTCAATC
>JAGDMX010000126.1 GCA_017860725.1 Chloroflexota bacterium
CCCTTAGTCTGCAAGCGGCGCGAGGAGGGCAGCACATCTGCATCTGAATAGTCATAGCTACCAGCAGAAAAATGGCATCCGGAGCCGATATCTATGCTGTTCCCAACCAAGATTTTGCCCTGATTAGCCACAATTAGCTTGACCGTTGAACCAATATTAACATGTGACCCAATGTGAATATCGGCGTCCTTGCAGATGACTGCAGAAAACCGGCCCAGGGTAACCATGTCACCAAAGACAATACCTTCATTTTCTTCACCCTTGGCATCCAGGGTGCAGTCGTCATCAATGATCACATTGTCCCCAAAGACGATCTTGTGAGGGTGCCGAATGACCAAGTTGCGACCGAAAACCACATTCTTACCGACTTTCTTGAAAAGCGGTTTATAGAAAATCTGGCGCAGCACCATCCCTAATGCCCCAGGCAGCAAACCAAAAAACAGTAAAGTCATCTCGTACCACAGGAGCGTACCCCAACCACGCTTTCCAATCACCATCTCTTTGTAGCGCTTGATGGGTGATTTCTTGGGATTAAAGATCTTTGAATGCAGCCCAGGCCATTGTTCAGCCACCGGTTGCTGGTTTACATCAGGTGTTTCCATAAAACGTTCCCATCCTGTCTGTTCTTACCATTGTAGATCGCGAATTGAGACTATCGAGCTAGCTTTCTGATGCGTTTAGATGCGGTTGTTCTGGATTAAATATTGGTAAGTCTTACCCAATCCATCGGCTAGCTCGGTTTTTGCCCGGAAACCCAAGTCCCTGGCTGCCTTTTCAATCGTAAAAGCATTATTTCCCGTATAAAATTTCATACTCCGCCGGGTGAAGGGCGGTTTGAACTTGAATATTTTCGCACCCCCTTCCAGCAGAATGCATCCCGACATGACCAGGGCATGGGGCAACTTCAAGCTTGGCGACTTGACGGATTCACAGCGGGCAATTTCATCAGCCAGCTCCCTCAAGGTGACCGCCCGAGGCCCACCCATGATGAAGGCATCGCCAGGGACGGTCTCTTTCTCGGCAGCAATGGCAAAGCCTTCGTTCATATCGTCAATAAAGATCGGGTGGCGAAGTGTTTTTCCATCTCCTACAAAGAAGAATCTACCCTTCTTGATTGTCCGGAATAATCTTTCAGTACGGGGACAACGTGGGCCATATACCCAGGCTGGGCGTACAATCACCAGGTTGTACCCGGTTTCTCGCACGTATTCCAGAATGGCTTTCTCGCCAGCCAGCTTAGACTTCTCATAAGGCAGATCCGGGTGCATTTGGGAGTTCTCATCGGCAGGCGGATTCTTGATATCGCCATAAATACCCACGCTGCTGCAGTGGACGAAACGCCGGACACCTGCCTTCTGGCAGCGCTCAACAAAATCGCGGGCACCCTGGACGTTCACCCGGAAGAAATAACTTTCGTCGACATCTTTTTCCAGATGAGCGCTGGCCAGATGAAAACACACCTCCTGCCCCTCCAGCAGGGGATCAATCTTCGCCCGGTCAGTAAAGTCACCTTCAACAACCCGCAGCTGGGGATTCCCCATAAGAGGTTTTAATACCTCAGTGTGGAGATCCAGGGCAGTAACTTCATGCCCACGTCGCAGTTGATCTTCTACCAGATGGCTTCCGATGAATCCCCCAGCGCCGGTAATCAAGGTACGCATAGCTCAATCCTTCCTGGCTGCCACGACCACAGCATAGCCGCGCTTGGAGAGATCTAGAAAATCAAGCTTGGAGACCAGCAAAAAGAACGGATAGAGCACCGAATATAACTTGAGGGTTTTTTCGACAGACTTTACCTGATCGATATTCTGAGGGGCAATCTGGCCTTTTTCTACCTTGGCCTTGCTGCGTTTCGACAAGACTTTTACATAAGCAAAATTAATCAACAGTTCCATGATCTCGGTGAAAAAACGGGCGTAACTACTGTTAGCGTAAGGCTTTAGCCCAACTTGTTGGAGCTGCTTCTCTAAATCCGGTACATCATAGCCAATGACCTGATGTCCATAATCCTCAGGGCGCATCCCGATCAGCAGCTTGATGCGCACAGCCAGCTTCTTGGCATCTCCATTGGGTGTAGTTACAATCACGCGACCACCCGGTCTGGTCATGCGCGCCAGCTCCCGGTTCACCGCCGGAGGATTTTGAAGATGCTCATGCACGTCGATGGTCATGACTACATCAAAGCTGTCATCAGCAAATGGCAAAGCAGGATGATCTTTATCCATTTCTGCCACCGGGTCGCCCGTCATCTGGCTGATCTGGGTGATACTGTCACGCTCGGCGTCTGCCCAGCTCCAGGTCCCACCGTGCTGCTTAAAGTGCCAATTCATCGCCCCATTGTTATCCCCGCACGTGATCAGCAGGCACTTCTGTCCGTTGACATCCCCCATCACTTTCAGTAAAGTGTTCAGCTTTTGCTGCTTCTTTAATGACTTGCGAAACAACTTCAGTTGCCAGGGCTCCTGCGACAACGATCTTCCATCGGCAGGTTGCGTCGTTGATGATTCCATACTTTGCTCCAAAAGAAGAGGGCTTCCCTTCTTTTTATAGATCTATACCTGAAACCAGGTCCAAGTTCGTTGGACCTGGGCAAGTTCAGTTTGCCTGCGGTGTTCGTCCCAGCCCAGCTCAACAGCCAACACATCCTCGGCAGCTCGCAGGCCCGCCTCAGCGGGCCTCCCAGCTGAACCCAGACCTGTACGCCGTAAAACGACATCTGCCAGTTTCTGCGCCATTTCAAATTGAATCGCATAACGCGTCATGGCGCGCATCACTTCTGGGGAGTCGGAGGTAGCCCCAATCCGAGGCTTCTCAGCCAGAACGAGGTCACGCACCTGCGGGTAATTCAAACCATAACTGCGGGTCAACTCATCGATGAGCGGTGCGCTCAACCCGGCTGCCTGATCCTCCCTGGCTTTTTGCATAAAACCCGTGACCGAAGGGATGGCCCCATCATGCAGCGGGGTAATATCTGTAGTACACGCGGGCGGAGTTTTGTCTAAATAGTGAAAGACCAGGTCGATCCCGCGCCTCGCCACTTTGCGCGCTGAGGTGTACTTCACCCCCACCACTGTGATCAATCCTTCGAGACCATCTGTTTTCCTGTGGTCAAAAACCTGGCCTTCACGGATCAGCCTGACATTTCTTGTCTCATCTGCAGGCTTTGCAGGCAGGAAACCCCGGTGGATCAAGCAAATATCCTCGCGCCGCAATTCTGCGCCTGGATAAGCCGAGTTGATTTCATTCAAGAAGAGCTCGAGGTCTTCATCTCTCAACGTGAATTCATCCGGGTCCCCCGAGTAATATGTATGGAAGGTGCCAACGATGGAATAATCACGCCAGGGAGCGATAAACATCACGCGCGATCGCATCGTTTTGCCATCTTTCAGGAAGGTGTACGGCCGACTTGGGATTCCAGCTGCATAGCCATCGATGAACTTGCGAGTAACCAGATTCATCGCCAGTGAGTGGTTGAATCTCTTCGCGATTGGGGTGCCTTTCAACTCACTCAGGACCCGATCAACCCATGGGCCAGCTGCATTTACGACTACTTTCGCTTTAATTTCCAGCTCTCCCCCATTTAGCATATCCTGGGCTCTCACACCATGAATCCGGTCCCCCGTTTTCAGAAAACCCTTCGCCTCAACATAATTCGCCACCACGGCCCCCATCTGCGAAGCTGACAGGATAAAAGAAAGCGTTAATCGTTCAGAGTTAAACATCTGGCCGTCATACCAGACAGCTCCTCCGCTCACCCCTTCAGCAGGCAAATCTGGGAGTAATTGCAAAACATCCTGGCGCGAGATCACTCGACTTGGCGGCAGAACTCTCTCGGGATCCAGATCCTGGTTGCGGTCGAATCCCATTAAATCATTAAGTTTTAACCCCACAGCCATCACCGGCTTGCTCTTCATCAGCTTCTGGTAAGTCGGCATCAGGCAAGCCAGCGGCTGAACCAGATGCGGTGCAACCCGCAAGTATGCAGACCGCTCGTGGATCATCGAGCGAACCAAAGTCACATCGGCGTCCTGGAGATAGCGAAGCCCACCATGCACAGTCTTAAGGCTGTTGGCAGAGGTCTCCTGACCAAAATCGCCGCGCTCAATAAGCGCCGCGGACAAGCCTCGCAGGGTAGCGTCCCACACCAGACAAGCGCCATGGATACCACCCCCAACGATCAACACATCGAATGTGTGATCGGATAGTTTTGTCAGGTCTCTTTTCATAGGTTTTTACTTTGTAGCATACGCCATTAAATGCCAACCGAGAGGGCGTATCCAGGATTTTGGCAGTATTTGGAACGTCTTCACAAATACCTTGTTATACAATGTCCCCTTCAAACCATGGTGCAAGCGCGTCTCCACTGGGAAGCGCTCGGGGATAATACGTAAATTCGAAAAGGGAGAGAGCATGGATTTAAACTCGGCAATTGAATATTTGTTGAGCACCGGTGCATCCTGATGCTCCAGTCCTACATTCATCAACTTCGACATAGCGTTCAACCAGGATTTTCGATTATAGACCATCATGATCGCCTGACCACCCGGTCGTAAAACCCGGAATAACTCGCGCGCCATCTTATCCGCATGAGCGGTGTATTGCAGCACACCGTGAGCATAGACCACGTCAAAGCTGTTGTCAGCGAATTCCATATTCTCGCCATTCATCACTCTCAAGTCGGCTGACAACCCATTCTGATCAAAATTCTGGCGAGCAAGATCGATGGAGACCTCTGCCAGGTCGATTCCAGTCACTCGCGCCCCACCACGCGCGAAGCGGATCAGGTCAATCCCTACCCCGCAACCGACTTCGAGCAGGCTCTTGCCTGCATAGCCAGAAAAATCGACTACATTCGGAAGATAGCGCAATTTATCGAAGCGGTACTCGTCCAGCTCCTCGAAAAAACCTTTGGTGCCAATGGGCTGGGTGGCGACCTCCAGGTCATGGATATGAATATTCCAGTATTCACGAATGGCCTCTAAGGTAGGGTCATCCAATTTCCGCCCTTGATTCGGCGTCACGAGATCTACATTGGGGGCAGTTGCTTGTATCATCCTATTCTTTCCTGTTAATGAATTTGTTTGACATCCTGCATTTGCTGATGCCAAAGCTCGAGAACCATCAACGCCCACAGGCGGTGGCTGTGATTGGCTGATCCATCCAGATGCTCCGTTATCCATTTTTGGACGGTATTTGCATCAAAGTAGCCTCGCTGGCGAATCTGGTCTGCGGAGAGCAAATCGGTCAGCATTGGCCTTAAAGGCCCACGCAACCAGTTTTTTAGCGGGATACTGAATCCTTGTTTTGGCTTATTAAGCACCATCTGCGGTAAGCGACGCGCCATGGCCTTACGCAGGATGCGCTTGGTCTCTCCCCGATAAAGCTTCATTTGCGGGGGAAGATTGACCGCAAACTCAACAATGCGGAAATCCAATAATGGCACGCGTGCTTCCAATGAAACTGCCATGCTCATTCGGTCAACTTTGGTCAGGATATCATCTACCAGGTAGGTCTTGATATCCACATACTGCTGTTGAGTCAGAGGGTTTGCTGTAGCTGCCCGTTTAAAATAACCTTCCATTACCGCATAGGAAGAATCGCCGTTAAGCGGTATGCGCAGCTCCGGGCTATAAAGCACAGCTTTATCCGCTTCACTCATAAACATCATCCAGCGCGTGTGCTGAAGCACTGTTGGTAATGAGGCTCCCTCTATGAAGCGTTTGGTCTTGTTGATCAAGCCCTTCTTAGCCGGGCGAGGCGGAACGCGTGCCATTAAAGATGGCATGAATTCCTGGCGGATTGCCGCTGGGAGGTGACGGTAGTAGCGATCCCAACTCTGGGCAACGTAGGTGTCATAGCCGCCGAAGATCTCATCCCCGCCATCCCCAGACAAGACAACCTTGACGCTCCGCCGGGCGACTTCAGAGACCAGGAAGGTTGGGAAGATCGAGAAATCACCAAATGGCTCATCCAGGTGGCGTACCAATCGTTGAGCGGTTTCAGCGATATCTGGGGCTAATGTTTCCTCATAATGGTCTGTCTGATAGCGAGTTGCTATCGCCCGCGCGTAAGGCAGTTCGTTGTAGGTTGCATCATCAAAGCCGATTGAGAATGTTTTCACCGGCGTATTGGAGGATTTGCTCATTGCCGCGACCACCGTACTAGAGTCAAGCCCGCCGCTCAAGAATGCCCCCAAAGGAACATCGCTCATCAATTGCATTCGGACGGCATCATCGATCAATTCCTCTAATTGCTCCGCGCAGCTAGCCTCATCTTGAGATATCTCTTTAAAGGGAATATCCCAATATTGCTCTACCTTAAGCTCATTGCCTTCCAAAATCAAGCGGTGCCCGGGAGGCAATTTGTGGACTCCCTGGAAGATCGTGCGCGGGGTGGGAATATATTCCAGAGTAAGGAATTGATCCAGGGCTACCAGGTCAATCTGGCGGGGCGTTGACGGATGAGTGACCAGGCACTTTAGCTCCGAGCCAAACACCAATTTCCCATTGCCGAACCAGTAATAGAGCGGCTTGATACCGAGGTGATCCCGAGCGATGAAGAGACGCCTCCGAGGTTTGTCCCAAAGGGCGAAGGCAAACATGCCGTTGAACATCTCAGCACATCGGACTCCAAACTCCTCATAAGCATGCACAATTACTTCTGTGTCACTCTTTGTAGCAAAATGATGGCCTTTTTTCTCCAGATCGGAATGCAAGGCCAGGTAGTTATAAATTTCACCGTTAAAAACCAGCCAGATCGTGCCATCCTCGTTGGACACAGGCTGGTGCCCAGTTACCAGATCAATGATGCTCAGACGGCGCATCCCTAATCCAGCGTACCCGTCTGTGTAGAACCCATCGTCATCCGGCCCACGATGAGCGATTACCTGACACATAGCATGCAAGATATGCTCATCGACCGTTTCAGTGGGTTCCGTATTAACGAAACCACAAATTCCGCACATACCATTAATCC
>JAGDMX010000127.1 GCA_017860725.1 Chloroflexota bacterium
TATGCCGGTAGGGCTACCAATAAATTGATCAAAAGGCTGGGTAAGGTGATCATGTTCACCGACTCTAGCCATGATAAGGGCGTACCTGTAAACCGTAATACCACGATAGAAAGTCCGTGTATGATGATCGTCCCCAGGAATGTGGCTACGAACATCGCCAGGATCGGCACCTGCCACACTCGCTGCCTGAGCAGCAACACCATGCCAACTACGAGCAGGTAACCAAACACCGGCAAAGCGTATGGCAAGGCGGTGGTGATGCCGACCAATAACCCACCGATTATACCCCATTGCCAGGCAGTTTTGACTGTTTTTTGCAGCGACCAGGCGATGATTGCCACCATTACCAGATCGCTGGTGCCGCGCAGTAAAGGGATTTGACTGATGACTGCGGTTTGTAGAATCAACAGGACGCCAAGGATAGGGATGGCGATCAGTGTTGCCATGCTTCACCAGTAACTCTCCACCGATTCAAGGTGTGCTGGGGGTTGGGATCAATGGAGTGACATCAACCGGTCGAAAATTGGTGATGATTAATACGATTGGCATTTGAGTAAAATCAACCGCAGGCTGTACCGAAGCGCGCTGAAATAGGTCTGTATCCTGGCTGCGTAGGTTGGTAACTTGACCAATCACAATATCCGCCGGATAATTGCCACCCAGGCCTGAAGTTAGCACTAAATCGCCGATTTGCACTGAGGCTTCTTGGGGGATCATATCCAGACTCAAATCGCCGGTTGTGCTCCCCTTCAGCACGGCTTGTGCTCCAGATGGCTCCAGGCGCACATTGATCGCTGAGGCGGCATCCGTGATTAGCTGCACTCGGGCAGCTCCAGCAGTGACTGCTGCAATTCGACCAACCAATCCTTGAGAAGTCACGACTGGCATACCGCGCCGCAAGCCGTCATCCGAGCCCCGATTGATCAGAACATATTGTAGGAAGGGACTGGGATCGCGGCCGATCACCTGGGCGGCTATATAACGGTCCTCCGGATTCACACGTGCAAAATCAACCAGCGCTTGCAGGATGCGTGTTTCGGATAGTTGCTGCTCGAGGTCGATAATCTCGCTCTGTAGCCTTGAGTTCTCAGCTTCCAACTCGAGATTACGCTGGCGCAAGCGGGCTGTATCTTGGGGTGCCGCCACATAGCTTTGTATCGCCTGGAAGCGCGTCGATAACCAGGTTTGGGCTGAGATGAAAGGGGCTAGCGCGTAACGGGAGAGTGGTGTCAGGTAACCACCCAGTGCAAGGGCAATCAGTCCGATGATCACTAGCACCAGGATCACCGTCTGGATCGTGCGAGATTTTAAGCGTTCCATGTTCTAACTATGGCGCGTGCTACCGCGCTCCAATCCTACCAGTAACCTTCGCAGTGCATCATAATTTTCCAGGATCATGCCTGCGCCGCGTGCCACACAGCTCATTGGGTCTTCCGCCAGCCAGCAGCGAATTTTCAACTCATCCACCATGCGCCGGTCGAAAGATTGTAACAGCGAGCCACCGCCTGCCATACAAATCCCGGTTTCCATAAGGTCGGCGATAATCTCCGGTGGAGCTTCATCCAATGCATCCTTAATTGTATCCACAATCGTCTGAACCGAGCCGGAAATTGCTTCCCGAATTTCTACAGAAGAAACCTCCACCGCTTCCGGCAGACCGGTGATCAGGTTGCGGCCGCGCAAAAGCATGGTTTTCTCTTCTGGAAGCAGGTAAGCCGAACCGATGGCAATCTTGGCCTGTTCGGCCATGCGCTCACCGATCAGCAGGTTGTACTTATTACGCATATACTGCACGATATCCTGGTCCATCTCATCGCCGGCAACTCGCAGCGAGCGAGAAACCACGACCCCGCCCATGGACATAACTGCCACCTCGGAGGTGCCACCGCCGATATCCACAATCATGCTTCCTCGGATTTCGGCTACGGGCAGACCGGCACCTAATGCAGCCGCCACCGGTTCCTCGATCAAACCCACCTCACGGGCACCGGCCGACATGGCTGCATCATACACGGCACGCTTTTCCACTTCGGTCACGCCGGAAGGGATGCCGATGATTACCCGTGGTCTGGGAACGGGCACTAAGCTTTGCTCGTGAGCCTTGCCGATAAAATATTCCAGCATGGCCTGGGTGATCTCAAATTCGGAAATCACACCATCACGTAATGGGCGCACCGCGATCACATTTGCCGGTGTGCGCCCGACCATCTCTTTCGCTTCTGTACCAATTGCCAGCGGCTGGCGTGTTCGTTTGTCGATCGCCACCCAGGAAGGTTCGTTGATGGTTATGCCTTTTCCGCGTACATTGACCAGAGTATTGGCGGTGCCCAGGTCGATGCCAATGTCGAGCGAGAAGAATCCGAGCAGCCAGTTAATCAGGTTGAATGCCAACTTTGGCTCCCATGCTAGATGTAAATGGGTTGGTGAGGCGAACCACTGTAATTTCTCCCGGAATTATACCATTTAACCTTAACCACACACACAAAGAGGCCCATACAGCGGGTGCTGCATAGGCCTCTTATCTAACAGGTTCGATAGCTCGTTTCCGGTAATCCGCAGCAGATCTCCCGGCGCTATCTAAGACTGATTTGTGGCTAAAACATTAAGTTGTTTACTTGTTCGATCGTATCCTTTGCAGGGCGGATGCGATTTTCGGGCAACCGGTTGAGTGGGGTAGGAGAGAGGTTATGCAGATCAACCAGGTTGGGTTTGGTCGGGCTAATGTAGATCAAGCCGGTGATCAGCCATTGCTTAGCATTGGCTTCCTCCAGGATGCGCATGGCTGCAGTTCGATCATGAGGATCGTACTCGTGTTCCAGCTTCTTCAATATGATCCTGGAACCATCGTGCAGAGTGACCTCTTTTGCCTCGCCTTCATCATACTCAACGGTGATATCTTCGGCAGGCGGGACAAAGGATAGCTCGTGCAGCGCCACTTCATGCTCCTTGCCCCAGGCGTATGAATGTAAAGCCGAACGAGGATCACCTGCGAAAGAACGCCCAACAAAGGTGGCGTTGCCAACCAGCGCTTCCCAGGCGATATCGATCGGCATGTAGGGATTGGTTCCCTGGCTTTTGAGCTGCAAACCTTTTTCGGCAGTTGCGGAGAACTGTCCCTTGGTTAATCCATAGACACCGTTGTTTTCGATGATATACACCATATTCAGGTTGCGACGGACGACATGTTTAAACTGACCCATGCCAATACTGGCCGAGTCGCCGTCCCCACTGACGCCTATTCCGTGCAGAGTGTAATCACCGAACAATGCCCCGGTTGCCAGGGAAGGCATGCGTCCATGTAAGCCATTGAAGCCAAAGGATCGGTTTAGAAAATAGGTTGGACTCTTGCTGGAACAGCCGATACCGCTAAATTTAACGACATTCTCTGGCAGAATGTTCATCTCATAGCAGGCTGCAATGATCTGGCTGGAGATCGAGTTATGACCGCAACCCTGGCAGAGTGTGCTTGGGTTGCCTCGATAATCGGCCTTGCTGAGTCCGAATAAGTTGACCTGGGTTTTTGTCATCTGGTCGGCCATGGTTATTTCTCCTCAGTGGCAAGTATCGCCTGGACAACGCGCCTGGCAGTCAGTGGCAGGCCGTCAGTATAGGCGGCAGAAATGAAATGGGTGGCTTGCTCAGGATATTCCAGAGTCAGGAGCTGGTGAAGCTGCCCGTCGCGGTTCATCTCGACCACATAGATTCGTTCGTATTGGCTTACAAATTCGCCAACCTCGCTGGTGAATGGCATGGCGCGCATGCGCAGGTAAGCGCTGGGCAGACCCTTTTCAGCTAAGATATGGCGCGCTTCTTTGATTGCCGGGTCGGTTGAGCCGAAGGCGATAATCCCTATCCTGGCTCCATCCATCGTATCGATCACCGGCTTGGGTACGTACTGGCGAGCAGTATTGTACTTCTTCTTCAAGCGCTCGAGCATGTCGTGCCAGACCTTGTCGCTTTCCGAATAACGCGCATTCTCATCGTGTCCGGTGCCGCGTGCAAACCAGGCTGCCCTCGGGTGGCGATTGCCGGGCAAGGTGCGGTACGTGATGCCATCGCCATCTACATCCCGGTAACGCGCCCAAACCCCGTCGGATTTTTCCAGGTCTTCTTCCCACAGGATCTTGCCGCGATCCATTGGTTTATCGGGATACGCAAAAGGCTCGGCCATCCATTGATTCATTCCAAGGTCCAGATCGCTGAGCACAAAGACCGGGGATTGCATCCGCTCGGCAATATCGAACGCCTGCCACCCGAAGGTAAAGCATTCATTGACAGAGCCGGGCAATAAGATAATGTGTTGAGTATCGCCGTGGCCCATGAAATAGGTGAATGTCAGGTCGCCCTGGGCGGTTCGGGTGGGCAGTCCAGTGCTCGGACCGACTCGTTGTACGTCCCAGACGACCAGCGGCACCTCGGTGTAGTAAGCCAGCCCAGCATATTCAGTCATCAGGCTCAATCCGGGGCCGGAAGTGGAAGTCATTGATCGCAGGCCGGCCCAACCGGCCCCAACAGTCATGCCAATCGCTGCCAGCTCGTCTTCGGCCTGTACGACTGCAAAGGTGTTTTTATCGGGTGCTTCCGGGTCTTTGCGCAGCATCGGCAGGTATTCGTTAAGCGATTCTGCCAGGCTGGAGGCAGGTGTGATCGGGTACCAAGCGACAAAGTGCACGCCCCCGTAGACAGAGCCCAGTGCTGCGGCCGTGTTGCCATCCGCCATGATCAACCCATTGGTGGCATCCATTGGCTCTAGCCGGTAGGGGTCTGTTTTGGTCAGGTTTTGCACCGCCCAATCGTAAGCTGCTTTTACCACCCCAAAGTTTAAGTCGATTGGCTTAACCTTGCCTTTGAAGTGGAAGTTCAATGCCATATAGATTTTATCCAGGTCGATCCCCAGGGTTTGTGCCAGCACACCCACATAGACCATATTGGCAATGTAGTCCCGTAGATTAGATGGCGCCCCTGATTCTTTGACAAACTGTTTTACCGGCATAGGATACAGAGAGATATCCTGGCGGTTATTGGGTACTTTAATATCATCAGCGTAGAAGAACGCCCCGCCTGGTACAACATCGTTATAGTCTTGCAGGAAGGAAGCGGGATTCATAGCGACAACGATTTCGTGCTCCTCACGGCGCGCCAGGTAGCCATCTTTGCTGACACGAATGGTATACCAGGTGGGCAATCCCTGGATATTCGAAGGGAACAGGTTCTTTCCCGAAACCGGGATGCCCATTTTGAATAAAGCGCGCAGGATGGTTATATTGGATGTCTGGCTGCCCGAACCATTGACCGTAGCAACGGTGATGGAAAAATTATTGATTACGGGCTGCTTTTCCGCTGGCGCTTCGATTTCAGCAACGGGTTGTAATGTAGTCATAAAATCTCCTTCTCGATTTACGGACCAATCGTGTATTCTTCTTGAATTGTCCCTGATTCGACTTGATCGGAATATGGTCGATGATGAAGTAAGTCTTTGTGTTTGATCAGTGCTTGATAACCGGCTTCAATATCTCCGGCACAGATCGCATCGATCAATTGTTGGTGGTAAGTCCAAACCTCAGTCAAGTATGAGTATCCTGCGTAGAGGTTAAGGCCGACAGCTTCATAAGCATCCCAGAATGCTTCCAGGATGCCGTTGACGAATGGGTTGTCTAATCGGTGGTAGATTCCCAGGTGCAGTAAGCGATGCTCGTTATGGGGAATCTGGATAGGTTGTCCTTTTAGTTTACGCCAGGCCTGGTTTACCAGGTCTTTAAGCATAGAGTGATCTTCCAGGGTGAGCGAACGCACAGCTTTATCCCAATATGCCGCTTCGATCTGGTTGCGCAGATCGGCGAACTCCTCAAAGTGCCTGGGATCAATCTGAATGGCATACGTCAGGCTCTGCCGCACCGCCGGTAGAAATGTGTAGGGTAAACGCCGGATGCCTGTCCGTGGGCGTACCTCAACCAGCCCCAGCGCCCTGGCAACTTCCAACTGCTCGCGCAGATACGCGACGCTGACCCCGAGCTCCTTGCTCAAGTCGTTTAATGAGGGAAGCTGCGCGTTATCGCCTGCCTGCTGGCCGTTCTGGGTGAAGGCCGCCAGGTATTCCAGGAATTCAGAAACGGGTTGGTTGCGATACATGCCTTACATAATTCGGACGAATATAAATGTATGATTAATCAGATAAATATGATTATTTGCAATTTTACTACTCTTGAGGCTGCGAGTCAAGGCATGCATGTGAAGAATCCAACTACCGGGATTTACGGCCGCCCTTAATACACCATACACCCGGGCTGGCCATTCTGCTACTGGCCAGGTCATTGATATGATGAGTTGTGTGTACCGCAGTCCGGTTATTTCAAGAAATCTGCTGCTGCGGCAGCCATTAGGGCGCTGCCGTAAACCAAAGCGCGCTCGTCAACATCGAATTTCGGGTGATGATGGGAATAATCCAAACCTCGCTCCGAATTGGCCGAGCCAATGAAGAAATAACAACCGGGTATTTCTTGCATCATGAACGCCATATCTTCGGAGCCCATAGTACGGTAGTCGGTCGCCAGCTCGCATTCAGGCAGCACAGATTTGGTTACCTGCCCAACTCGGGCGGATAATTGTACGTCGTTAATCACCGGCGGGGTGATGTGCAGGATTTCGATATGCGCCTGGCAGCCAAGGCCACCCGCTATGCTCTGGATCAACTGATAGAAGCGCTCCAACAGTCGCTCACGCACTTGTGGTTCGAATGTACGGATCGTGCCCTCCATTTTGACCACCGGCGGAATGACATTGAAGGCCTCGCCACCGTGGATGGTGGTTACGCTGATGACGGCAGATTTCAATGGGGAGACATTGCGCGCCACAATACTCTGCAGCGCGGTGACGATTTGAGCAGCCGCAAGCACCGGGTCAACCGCCAGATGCGGATTGGCTCCGTGTCCACCTTTTCCGGTGACCTGGATGCGAAAAACATCCGCAGCAGCCATGGCGGGTCCCGGCGTGACCGAGATGCGCCCGATCGGAGCCTCATTCCAAAGATGCAAAGACAGAGTTAGATCGGGGCGTGGGTTTTGTAACACACCATCGACGATCATGCTCTCAGCGCCACCCAGACCTTCCTCGGCGGGCTGGAAAACCAGCTTGACAGTTCCGGCGAGATCTTTCCGGTGGGCATTCAGCATCCGTGCGACAGTCAGCCCAATTGCGGTATGTCCATCATGACCGCAGGCGTGCATCAGGCCGGTATTTTGAGAGGCATACTCTGCACCCGTCTCTTCGTTGATCGGTAGAGCATCCATGTCGAAGCGTAGTAGCGCCACCGGCCCTGGTTTTTCACCTTCGAGCAGGGCAACGACACCGGTCTTGCCGACACCGGTAGTCACCTCCAGGCCAAGGTTGTTGAGCTCGCGTGCAACGATGCCAGCAGTGCGGTATTCTTGAAAGCCAATCTCGGGGAAGCGATGAAAATCACGCCGCAGATCCTGCGTATAGCCGAATAGTTGCTCTGCTTCTTGTAGAAAGTCGATCATTTCTAATCTCCGGTTGTTGTAAGATACGTCAGTTCGGGATAAGAGAAAAAGGGATAAACCCAAAATCCTTTTATCCCAAATTCACGTTAAGATGATAATCTGGCATCAATTCCCGGCTAGGGCGATTAGCCGAGTACAATTCTACGAAAACCTTCCTCGTATCGAGGAGTTTCTGTGCTGCTGTCGGGTGTTCGCCGGCTGCGCATGCGTTCTGCCAGGGCCTGGGGATCGCCAATCTGGCTGTTATGCTCATATAAAGCCTGGATTTTGGTTTCCCAATATTCAGTGACATCCAGGCTGACGCTGGGCTCCATGGTGCCTGCGACCCACACTTCGCGCACAATATGAGGCTCAAGACCTTCTTTTTCCAGCAGCTCAGGAAAATAGAGGTAGTCTCGGGCAGCCGGATATACTGCATCCAATGTAGCTTGACCAACAGCCCTGTGATCCGGATGGTTCAAGCGTACACCTCCGGAATAGAGTGTCAGAGGGTCACAGGTCACCAGGATATCCGGTCGGGCGATCCGGATGGCACGGGTGATATCCCGGCGTAAATTCAAATCCGGGACCAGGTAGCCATCTGGGTAATCCATAAAGCGCACATCCTGTACGCCCAATACGGCTGCCGCGGCACGCTGTTCAGCATGGCGGATACCGCATAACTGCTGAGAGGAAATCGAGCGATCCGGAGTGCCTTTATCACCGCAGGTAACCAGCCAGTAAATAACTTCATGGCCTGCCACCGACCACCGGTGAATGCTGGCACCACAGAAAAATTCCGGATCATCCGGGTGTGCCAGCACTACCAGAATACGCTGCTGGCTCTCCCAGCCTTCCGGAACTAATTTAATTATGCCTGCCTGTTTGTCAATAACACTCATCCTGAGGATCCTGATAAGAAGAAGCCGGGTCTCTGCGTGGGTCCCCGGCTTTGGATTAGCCTTTATAGATCATCGGCGCCCGGTCTCCCGTGCTGCCGCTTACCTGCATCGCGGAACCCTTTTCGTTTCTTCTTTCTCTTAGAAGTCGGAGGAGGTGCAACCATAGTCGTGGGTTCGCTCGAAACCGGCCTGGTTTTGGCGGAGTCTTCTTTTCCACAGGTACATTCGCCATTCTCATGCCGATCACAGGGTCCTTCCGACTTCCTGCGCAGCGCCTCTAATTCATCCCAAGGCTGCAGCTCGTGGTGGGGATATTCGCGGATAGTCCCATCATCCAACTGGACTACAACCCCGGCGCGAAGTGGGAAAATATCCAACACTTTGCCCTCCCCGGTTGGGGTGACAACATGTTTACCGCGCTTGGGAAGGTTCTTACGCGCCTCAACATATTGTTCATACTCGTAAATCAGGCAGCAGCGCAAGCGTCCACACATCCCGGTTATTTCCGAAGGAGTCAGGGAAATCCCCTGCTCTTTGGCCATTTTGATGGAGATCGGGCTGAAATCTGTCAGGAAGCGAGAACAGCAACGTGAATCAATGCCGCAGGCGCCCATCCCTCCCAGCATTTTAGCCACATCCCGCGGTCCGACCTGGCGCATCTCAACTCTGGCGCGAGGGTAAATACGCTGCATGGCATTACGCAGATCACGTAAATCAATCTTGCCTTCGGCCTCGGTGCTGTAGAGAAAAGACAAACGGCTGCCATCAAATGTGAATTCTGCCCCCACAATTTTCACCCCGGGTATTTTCTGCTCGGCCAGTTTTGCCCGGCAGTTGATCATGGCTTCCAGTTCTTTCTTTTGCAAGAGCTGGCGGAGCACCAGATCGCGCGGAGTAGCTTTATGATGAACGGTCTTCCAACTGCCTTCGGGAGGTAGGGGAGGATTTTCAACGATCTGGGCAACCTGACCCAATTGCAGTCCCCGGCTGGTTTCGACCACTACCTGGTCACCGACCTGCAAATCCTTGAGATTACTGGCGTCGAAGTGATAGGTCTTTCCTACCGGCTGAAAACGAATACCAACAATATTAGGTGTCATGTTCTAATGGGATAGGAGTTATCGAATACTAATTCCTGCTGATGGAATTATCCGATTAAGTTAATGGGTACAAAGTTGCTGGGCTGTAAAGCGGCAACGCTGATTTTTGCGGCCAGATCTTTAGCCACGTCATTCAGTGCCTTGGCGACCGGCGAATCGGGATGAGAAACAACCACCGGCACACCCTGATCGCCGCCGGCGCGCACTGCCGGATCCATTGGGATTGCACCTATGAAGGGCACACCTGCTTCGGCAGCCAGACGTTCCCCTCCGCCGGTTCCAAAAATATCCATGCGCGTCCCGTCAGGCAGCTCCAGGTAGCTCATATTCTCTACAACGCCAAAGATCGGCACATCTAA
>JAGDMX010000020.1 GCA_017860725.1 Chloroflexota bacterium
GTGATTGTCACATAAGTGGTTGATAAAGACATAACCAAAAGGACGGAATTCTCCTAAAATAAGGTTGAGCAAACCGAACAAAGGAGAAAACCGTCCATGGCAATTGTCACGCTTCACTTGTCTACTGTCAAGGCATACACGGAAAACCGACCGAGTGGGTGCCCGCACTGTGGGAGTGGCCTGTTGCAGCGCTGGGGAGGGGCGACCAAGCCGGTGCGGGATACCCAAATCCGGACGGCGATGATCTATCGATACCGGTGTGTGGCCTGCCGCCGGACGTTTCGGCACTATCCAGAGGGACTGAGCCGGGCCGATCAGAGCCTGCGTCTACTGCAATTGGCAGCGATCGGCTGGACGTTGGGGTTGAGCCTGCGAGGGATGAGTGCTATCCTGAGTGCCTTTGGTGTTACCTTGGCGCACATGACGGTTTGGCGAGATGCGCAGGCGATAGCAAAGAGCGTGAAACCTGACTTGAGCCGGAGGAAGGTGCGGGTGTTGGGTGTGGATGGGTTTTATACCCGGCTGAAAGGGAAACCGCAGGGGACCCTGCTGGCTGTCGATCTGGGAAGTGGGCAAACCCTGGCCCTGGCACAGATCGAGGAGAGTGATACTCAGGCCGTGGCTGAATGGTTGCAGCCATTGGTTGACCAGCTTGGCGTGGAGGTGATTGTCACCGATGACTTGGCCTCCCTGGGTGTGGCGGTTGAGCAAGTGAACTGCAAGCGCCAGATCTGCCGGTTTCACGCCTTGCGCTGGATTGGACGCACTATCAAGGAACTGCGCTCCCAGCTCGACGAAGACTGGCAAGAATCTCTGGATGAAGTCCAGCGCACCGTTCACGATATGCCTCCGGATGGCCAGCGCTTGCTGTATATGCTCAAGAGTTGGACAGGCTTGGAAGCCGCTTTCTTGCTCTGTGGGAGTGCGTTGGCCTAATCCAGGACCTGTTATGTGTCGTGTCGTTTGGCGCATTGTTGCTTCGACCTTCCCGGATAATCTACCAACCGTGTATGTGACAATCACGCATGATTGGATAAATTCCCATGCTAAAATATTAATCACAGAGTTCAGAAGGTGCTATGCAAATCTGTCAATCCATACACTGTAATCGTTTTCCCTGCCAGGATGTGCGTCACGAGGGCTATTACATACCATCCATCGATATCGACCCGCAGAAAGTGATGGTGGTGTTAATTTCAGAGGCTACAGCTACTGACCTGGGCGATAATTACTACGCACCTGGTACCCCATCTTTCGCCCAAACTACTCTGTCTGCTTTCCGCGCGGCGGGTACGAACGTGCAAACCTTCGAGGATATCCTCAATCGTGGATTTTACTTGACCACCGCCGTCAAATGCAACAAAACCGGCTACGGCATACAGACTGCCACAGTAAAAGAGTGCTCGCTACTGCTTGAAGAGGAGCTGGATTTATTCCCTAACGTGGTAGCTTACCTGCTAATGGGTGATATTGCCATCCAGGCATTTAACGCCATCGCTCGCCGCAAGATCGGATCGCGAGCAATCCCCCCTGGTTCAACTTATAAGATCCGTGGAAGAGAGTACTATTACCAGGGCGTGCGCCTATTCCCTTCTTACCTGCAGGTTGGTCCCAGCTACGGCATAGAGAAAAGCAAGCAGAGGATGATCGCTGAGGACATCGCCGCGGCTATTAAGCTGGTAGAGTAGATAGCGAA
The DNA here is from genome assembly GCA_017860725.1 of Chloroflexota bacterium. Taxonomy (GTDB): domain Bacteria; phylum Chloroflexota; class Anaerolineae; order Anaerolineales; family UBA4823; genus CTSoil-045. Next base: position 1,697 of record JAGDMX010000020.1, read on the forward strand.
TAAGACCAGATAATCTGCCCCATCTCCACCACAGACGCATGCCGGGGTGCTGAAATGAAACCGGGGTTAATTAATTATCCGCCTGAACCAGTGGTAAATAGCTACGTACTTGTGACGTTGATTTGGTGCTGAAGCTCCACCAGGTGCTGTTATTAGCGTAAGTGATTGCATCACTGTTGGTAGCCCTGACCTGCCAGTAGTAGGTAGTTCCACCTAAAAGACCGCTCAATGCAACGCTGGTGTTAGCGGCAGCACTGATCCAACTACCGCTACAAGCGCTATCATTGCTGGTATCGTAGCAATACTCGAAACCCGTAGCGCCGCTGCTTGATCCCCAACTCAGGGTTATGCTTGACGAGATATTGGTGGCTCCATTTGAAGGGTTAATCTTATTGAAAGCTGCCGGCGAGTCAGGCTTATCACGAAAGTTGGCTGCTGTGTTGCAAGTATTGTTCAATGTAAGGTGGTTATCAGCCGGGTGGAAGCTGCCAGATGGCACTCCCATCGGATCGCCGCTATAAATAATACCCGGATTCGACCAATAGGGTACTTTGGGGCAGTAATATCCCAGGGCCTGGCATTGGTCATTGTAAGCCATGATGGTTCGCCAGCGCTTGACAGTATTGACATAGCCGTGAGCATAGGCATACGGTGTGGTGCTGGTATCCATGTACCAATCGTGGCGCGCGCCCTGGTTGTGACCCAATTCGTGAGCGAAAGAATAGTTGCCTGTTGCGCAGTTTCGGGCGATGACAGTGAAGGCGTTGCTCTCAAAGGCCGGCGAGACATTGAACATCAAGTAACCAATCCCACAGTATTGAGTGCCTTCAGTAAACATACTGACCATGTCGGCGTAATAGGTATTGCGCAAGGAGTGGACATTGTCAATAAAACCGTCAGATGGGTTTTTTAGACGGGTCAAGTCGGTCGCGAAATCTCCGGATTCGGCGTAGGCTACTTCCTGCATAAAAGCCAGGCGGATGCGCTGTGTCATGTTGCTGTTTATATACGATTGATTGGTCTCCTGCACCGCCAGGTTTACCAGGTTCTGAATGGCGGTAATCCCGCCAGCCGCGGTGCGGGCTGCTGGTGTCCAAACTACCATGACATCGATTGCAGTGCATAAGTCAGATGTAGCGGTAATTTGAGGGCTGGTTCCTGGAGAGGACTCGATCGAGATCGATGGCTGTTCTTCTGGGAACGCGGATTGGTCGATCGTGTAAACGGCGTGTGTCTGGTTGCCGGAAAAGCGTATCTGATAATGCCCAAGTGGGGAGGAGATGTTGCCTGCCATCTGCCCACCACTAACGACCAGGATTACCTGGCTGAATTCCACATCCTGCAAATGGCCGATCCAGGCATAGCCATCCGGCTTTATTAATTCCTTGCGCTCCAGGATTGCAGAGAGTAACACATCATCATAAAGATTCAGAAGGATCGCTTCGGACTGAACCGCGTTATCTAGCAAAGAAAAGTTGATATTTACATAACGCGAGCGAACAATCGTCTGATCAAAATTCTCAGCCTGGTCACCCTTTGGCATCGACGGGGTAAACAACTCCTGACGGACCTGCAAGTTGCCTGCGTCGGCAAAGACGGTTAATCCGGTCCCAGCCATGACGACTATTAACATCATTACAATAAGTATCCACTTCATTATTGGAGTCAAAATTCTCATCTGGTTTTCCTAAGGAAACGTCAGTTCGGGATAGCATTATACCGGGTTTTATTAATCCGCATCTAGCATCCACTCTTGAAGTTTTTTTGGCCTATGCACGCCCAGAGTCCCAGTTAGCTCAATATCGGCTGTGCGACTGGTGACAGTTATGAAGATCAGGTTGTGATTACCCTCCTGGTGCGTGTCAGGGCGCAGCAACACAGGGCGAACAATAGCGAGATATATGCAAGGTAGGAGCGAGACGGCGCGTGGTTTCTCTGAAGAAGAACGCAGGACAAGGTTGCCGGTTTCGGGCAGAAGGCAATCGGCTTTGGTGATACCAACGTCGCAGAGTGCCATTTCGTGCTTGCTAGCTTTAGGAGGGACGAGCTAAACTACAACAGCATCTTTGCAGCGCTCATCGATTACCTTCAGTAGGGCCGTGAAGGCATCCGCGAAGGATTTGACACCTTCATCTTCCAATTGTTGGGTGACTTGCAACATCGATATTCCAAGTTTTTCCAGATTAGCCAGACAATCTCCGGCAGTATAATAATTTTCTTCCAGGGTGCCCGGTCGAACAACAGCATGATCCAGGATGGCTTCCAGAGTTTGGGGTGGGACCGTGTTAACTGTGTTTTCACCAACCAACTCTTCCACATAGAGAACATCGCTATATTTTGGATTCTTCGTACCCGTTGAGGCCCATAACGGGCGTTGTGGACGAGCGCCGTGCGCTGCCAGCGCTTGCCAGCGATCTGACGAAATGGTTTCCTTAAAATAGGCATATGCCAGGCAAGCGTTTGCAATGGCGGCTTTTCCGAGCAGCCCAGCGGCAATATCACCCCTTGAATCTTCTTTATCGATAATCGCCTGCAAGCGGGGATCTATATTGGTGTCGACGCGCGATACAAAGAAAGATGCCACCGAAGCAATTTTGTCAATCGGTAAGCCATTGACAAATCGTTGCTCCAAGCCTGACATATAGGCACTCAAAACTTCGGCATAACGCTCTAGCGAGAAAATAAGGGTAACATTGATGTTAAGCCCCGCAGCGATAGCCGAAGTTATAGCTGGTAACCCGGCTTTGGTGGCAGGGATTTTCACCATCAGGTTGGGCCGGTTCACTCTTTCCCACAAGGACTTAGCCTCTTTAAATGTGCCATCCGTGTCATGAGCCTTATGCGGGCTGACCTCCAGGCTAACATAACCATCACCACCGGATGTCTCGTCATAGAGTTGTCTAAATAGGTCAGCAGTCGCCTGAATATCCTCAATTGCTAACTGGTAGAATATTTGCTCGGCACTTTGTCCGACCCGTGCCAGCGGTAGAAGGCCATCGTCATAGTCTTGCGACTTAGCGATGGCGTTCATGAAAATAGTCGGGTTGGATGTCACACCGCGAATTTCACCCGCGTTGATCATGCGAGCCATCTCGCCATTTACCAACAGTTTGCGCTGAATATTATCGTACCAAATCGATTGCCCGGCGGCATGTAGTTTTAGGGTTGCGTTCATTGGTTCTCCTATCAATATGTATCTGGCCAAGCGGTCGATAATGTGCACAGCCTCGACTACCTAGCTAGAATAAGGTCATTTAAGCATATCCCGTACAATGCTTTCGATGTTGTCAACCGAAAAACCAAAATTTTTAAAGACCAGACCAGCCGGGGCTGAAGCTCCGTAACGGTCCAGCGCCAGGACACGGCCACGCGTACCGACCCAGTAATGCCAGCCCTGCGAAATGCCAGCTTCGACAGCCAGCCGCACATCTACATCTGGCAAAAGAACCGAATCACGATAAGCCTGATCCTGTTCCATGAACAACTCCCAACTGGGGAATGAGACCAGGCGCATAGCAACGCCTTGGGCAGCCAACTTTTGCCCGACTTCAACTATCAGGCCAACTTCCGAACCGCTGGCCATTAAGATAGCCTGAGGCTTGCCAGATCCAAGATCAGCCAGTACATAAGCGCCTTTACGCAAGCCAACAGCCGGGGCATAGACAATGCGGTCAAGGGTGGGCAGGTTTTGGCGAGTGAGCACTAGTGCTGTTGGCCGATGTCGATTCTCAATCGCCACCTTCCAAGCCTCCAGGGTTTCATTAGCATCGGCCGGGCGAAGGGCAACCAGGTTGGGGATGGCGCGTAAGGCAGCCATGTGCTCGACAGGCTGGTGGGTGGGTCCATCTTCGCCAACTCCGATGCTATCGTGAGTAAAGACCCAGATTGAACCCAGGTGCGAAAGAGCCGAAAGACGAAGAGCCCCACGCATATAGTCGGAAAATACCAGGAAAGTCGCCCCAAATGGGATAACCCCACCATGGTAGGACATGCCGTTAACCACCGCCCCCATGTCATGCTCACGCACGCCAAAATGGATATTGTTGCCCTCATGGCAATCCGAAGCAAAAGCCGGGCTGTTGGTCATCCAGGTATTGTTGGAGGGCGCCAGGTCGGCCGAACCCCCAAACAAATCAGGCAGGTTGGCAACCAGGGCATTCAGAACTTTTCCAGAGGCAGCCCGGGAAGCCATACCTTTCGGGTCAGCAGGGAACTCAACCAATTGCTTGTCCCATCCTTCAGGCAGGATACCGGCCAGCCGGCGCTCTAGTTCATCAGCCAGTTCGGGATATTTCTCTCGGTAGGCTGCCATCTTTCGTCGCCAGTCGTTTTCCCATTCAGCCCCTTCGGGAACAGCCAAGCGAAAGAGAGCAAGGGACTCATCGGGGATGTAAAAGCGCGGTTCTAGTGGCCAGCCCAGCTTCTCTTTAGCCCCGTTCAGCTCATCATCGCCAGGCGGCTCACCGTGAGCTTTGGCGGTCCCAGCGCGGGTCGGCAAGCCATAACCAATGATGGTGTGCACCATGATCAACGAAGGGCGCAGATCTCGCTTGGCGGCGCGTATCGCCCGGTCGATCGCATCGATATCCAGCGAGTCTTCCACACGCTGCACATGCCAGCCATAGGCCTCGAAACGTTTGCCGCGATCCTCTGTAAATGCGATATCTGTGGAACCCTCAATGGAGATGTGGTTGTCATCGTAAAGGTAGATCAGCTTACCAAGCTGCAAGTGACCGGCAAGCGAAGCGGCTTCGGAGGCCACTCCTTCCATCAAATCTCCGTCCGTTACAATGGCATAGACATAATGATTAATTACTTCATGACCTGGGCGGTTATAGACTTTGGCCAGATGGGCTTCAACCATCGCCATACCAACGCCATTGGAAAAACCCTGCCCTAATGGCCCGGTAGTTGTTTCAACGCCGGGGGTCAAACCAAACTCTGGATGCCCAGGGGTCAAGCTACCCCACTGGCGGAAGCGTTTAAGCTCATCCAACGGCAGGTCATATCCTGTTAAATGCAGCAGGCTGTAGAGCAGCATGGATCCATGCCCGCCCGAAAGTACGAAGCGATCGCGGTTAGGCCACTTGGGATTGGCCGGGTTATGACGCAAATGACGGGTCCAGATGGTATAAGCCAACGGAGCAGCACCCATCGGCAATCCAGGATGGCCCGAATTGGCTTGCTGGACGCCATCAGCCGATAAGAAGCGAATGGTATTTAATGCCAGCTTTTGAAGTTCAGGGGTTTCAATCATAGGTATTCTCACTTAGGTGTAGGAAGATATGGATCAAGACGATTATAAATCGTTTTGATCCATAACCTTATTATTTCTCACATATACGGGATTATTGATTGGTGAGTTCTTCCGCATTGGCTAGGGTTTGCGCAAGGCCGAGCACGATCAACCATTCAATAGAGATCAGAGGGTGGGTGTGAAAAATTGGCTGCTGGAAAGGCACGTTGACAACTATCTGTAGCACAAATCCAGTTGGATGAGCGGTTCGGCAGGTTTTCCGAGGCATAGATTGAATAAAAGGGAGTAAACAAGGGTGGATTAATATGATCTTGAATGGATAGAATTAGAAAATCGCACATGACGAAGTACAAAGAGTCGGAGTGTAGCCACAGAGGGCAATCAAATTAGGCTGAGCTCATGGCGGATTGATGACGACTTTCCAAGGAAACAAACAGTCCGGGTTGATCACGCTGCCCCTGGAAGACCTTGGCCTTGACCCACGCCAACCCTATCAATCTCATGATCTTCTGACCGATGCTAGTTATCTCTGGCATGGCATGCGCAATTATGTTGAATTAAACCCTCAAGCTATTCCGGCGCCTATCTTTGTGATCCAGCGAAAAGTGCGAGTCGATTAGCTAAATCAGAAACGCGCCGTCTGTTGTTAATCGCCAGGCCAGTAAAACGACTCACTCTTGAAGAGTGATTTTTCCTACATACCGAAAAATACCAGGCTCGATACCTTTCCGCTGAGCCATAACAAGAGACAGCATCTGAAGAGGCAGGATCTCAACCAGGGGTCGTGCAAGGTCACTCACGGCAGGCAACAGTAGGGTCGGCAGCGTTAGATCAAGCTCGGGGGCGATCCATAAAACATGCCCACCATAGCGCGTTATATCCAGTGCAAGATCACGGTTCAATCCGGCAGTGCGCTCCGCACCCTCAAAAATAATCACCGTCAAGCGTGAGGAGACGAGCTCGAGAGGGCCATGGCGAAAATCGGCGGCATTCATGCCTTCGTAAGGACATTTGGCTGCCTCTTTATTGATGAGAGAGCCGTTCCATACCGCAGCCATCGAGGCTCCGCGCCCCAGGATGACCAAATCCTGCACTGAACCCAGTAAATGATCCAATTCATCCGTATGGGTCTGCCAAGCCGATAAGTAGCTCTCTATTGCTCTCGCTGCAACTTCAAGTTGTGCAATCGCAGTAATAGTGTCGCCGCCTGTGAGGATCAGAGCCGTCAGCATGTTGACCGCCAGCATGTTGAGATAGGTGCGAGTGCTGACTGTGGCTTCCTCACCGGCGTAAATCGGCAGGTATAGTGTCGCGGCGTCAGCTAGCGGGCTGGTAGTATCGTTTACGCAAGCCAACAAGTAACCCAGGGGGGAAGACTGCACGTGCTGGATGAGACGCACAATTTCGGCACTATGCCCGGATTGTGAGTTGATCCACAGCAAAGTGCGTTTCCCGATCAAGCCTGGAGAATAATGCAATAATTCGGCGGCGTTGACCAGCATTACAGGGACTGGCTGCCCGGTCAAGTGCAAGTAAGCCGGGTAGGCAGCATTATAGGAGGCCCCCATGCCCGTGATTACTATGTGATCGAAATCGTTATCCTTCAGTCGCTTTGTGAGGCTGGCTAAGCCATCTGCCGAAAAATTGCTGAATACATCGTGCAAGGCTTGGGATTGAGACAGGATATCGCGCAGGTACGGATTCACCGATCGATTTATCCCAATCGCTTCGCTGCCCACAACGCTGCTCCGATAACCCCAGCATGATTGCCTAACTGGCCCAATACGATTTCTACCTGCTCTACCGGCATGACGTGGGTGCGCCGACGCATGGTTCGATCCATCGGATCGATCAAGAGTTTCCCAGCTTTCGAGACACCGCCTGCCAGGATGATACGGCGCGGGCCGATGGCGGCGCAAATGCTGGAAGCAGCCACGCCAAGAGCATAGCCCGCCTTTTCATAGATTTCTAAGGCAATTTCATCTCCACCATCGGCGGCAGAAGCGATGAGTTTGGAGGTGATCCGATTTAGATCGTTATCACACAATTCGGCGATTTGGGTAGTCAATCCCTGAGAGACGGCCTTCATGCCCATTGCGGCGATCGCCGGACCAGAGGCATAAGTCTCAAGACAACCGTAGTTGCCACATCCACAGCGCGGGCCATTGTAATCGATGACTATATGCCCCAGCTCGCCACCGGTGCCGCCGATACCCAGGTGGAGCTGCCCGTTGATGATCAAACCACCGCCGATACCGGTACCAATGGCTAAGACCGCCAGAGTATCTATGCCGCGACCTGCCCCAAAATTCCACTCGCCAAAGGCGATGGAACGCACATCGTTGAGAATGGTTGTTGGGAGACCGGTTAGAGCGTAGATGGTAGCTTGTAACGGCACGTGTGGCCAGGTTCCCGGCAGGTTGGGCAGGAAGATTGTTTCTCCCTTATCCATGTCTAGCACTCCCGGCACACCGATGCCAATCCCGCCAATGTCTGCTTTTAGCAGCCCGGCCGAGTGGATAACCTGCTCAAACAGCCCTGCCATACGCTGCATGACAGCCTCGTGGCCTTCGCGCGCCAGGGTGGGCAAACTGGATTGATCCAGTACTGCCCCGGTTTCTACCTCGACAATGGCGGCACGCAGATTGGTGCCGCCCAGGTCACAGCCGATAAAGCGTTTCATCAGTGAATATACGGCTTTAGTACGTCGCGCGAGAGATAGAAACCGCGCTTGACGAGCTCCTCGTCGCCTTCATAGACGCGATCTTCGTGCTCAATGCTAACCACGTAATCATAGCGGGCGGCAGTCAGGGCAGCAAAGAACTTAGGCCAGTCCATGTCACCCAGTCCGGGCAAGCGCGGCACCTGCCAACCCATACCCTGCGATAACACCCCGTGATTGTATAGCCCTTCGTGGTCGATATGCAGATCCTTGGCATGGACGTGGAAGATCCTGGGGGCGAATTCTTGGACAACTCGCTCGTAATCGATCATCTGCAAGACAAGGTGCGAAGGGTCGAGGTTCAGGCCAAAGTTGTCGTCGGGGATGATCTCCCACATTTTGCGCCAGATAGCCGGGGTGGAGGCGAGATTATTACCGCCAGGCCATTCATCCAACGAAAAAATCATCGGGCAGTTTTCGATGCCGATCTTTACGCCATGTTCTTTGGCAAATTTGACAATCGGTGGCCAGATCCGGGTGAAATCTTCGAAGTTCTGAGGTACAGTTTTATTTTTATCCTTGCCAACGAATGTACCCACCACCGGAACTTCGAGCAACTCGGCGGCGACAATCACCTTTTTTAAGTGGTCGATAACCGCCGCGCGATGCTCCGCGTCCGGATGGAGCGGGTTGGGATAATACCCGAGAGAGGAGATAATCAAGTCATATCCAGCGAGCATTTTGCGGATATCAGCCGCTTTGGATTTATCCAGGGTGGCCACATCGATGTGTGTCACGCCTGCATAACGGCGGGTAGCTTTTTCGTGCGGCCAACAAGCAATTTCAATAGCCTGGAAGCCGCTCTCTGCGCCCCAACTAGCAGCTTGCTCGAGAGTATTGCCGGGCAGTGCGGCAGTGAAAAATCCGAGTTTCATAGAGCGTTTCCTTTCTGGGGATTGGTTATCATCCGATCTTGATCCAGCGGCCTTCTTTGGCGCTTTTTTCGATCGCCTCACACAGCACCATCTCATAGTGGCCGTCGGCAAAGGTGGGAAAATCAGGTTTTTTATCAAAATCGCCGGCAAAGATGTAGTTATAGACCTTTTTATAAAGCTGCTTAAAGGTGTCGGGGAAGCCCTCGGCGTGTCCGCCCGGGTAAGAAGCAGCTTCGCGTGCCTCAAGTGTCAGCAGAGATGGATCTTTGATAACAACCTGATTGGGGGAAGTGCGATGTCCAATCCACAGCTCGTTGGGATTTTCACCATCCCAAGCCAGCGAGGATTGGGAGCCATTGATCTCAAAAAAAAGGCGGTTTTTGCGCCCCGAACACACCTGTGCTACGGTTACCACGCCACGCACGCCGTTTTCATAATGCAGCATGATCGTGGCGTAATCCTCAGTATAGATCGGCTGGTCAATGTAGTCTGAAGGCTGGAGCAGTTTACCGGTAAAGGTCTCCAGCGGCTTCGCAGGTTTCTTGCGAATGGGGTGGAAGGTCTTGAAATCGGCAAATACTTCTTCCACATGCAAGCCAGTAACAAAAGTCATCAGGTCGAGCCAATGCGAACCAATGTCGCCTACCGCCCGCAGGCTGCCGCCCTGGCCGGGTTCCAACCGCCAATTCCAGTCGGTAGGAAAGAGTAGCCAATCCTGCAAATAGGAGCCTTGCAGAATAAACAAATCGCCGATCTCGCCGCTCTGAACCAGGCTACGCGCCTGTTGAACCATCGGGTACATACGGATATTGAAGTTAACAACGTTGACTTTGCCGGTCTCCGCTGCCAGTTTCACCAGCTCCGCCGATTCGGCAGCGGTCATCGCCAGCGGTTTCTCGCAGACGACATGTTTCCCCGCCAGCAGTGCAGCCTTAGCTTGCGGGTGATGCAACAGGTTAGGCGTGGCGAGATGCACGATGTCAATGTCGGGATCCGCCAGCATAGCTTCGAAAGACTCATACGCATGGGGAATCCCCATTTCAGCAGCCTTGGTGCGAGCTAATTCGGGGGAGTTTTCGGCTAGCCCCAGCACTGTAATGCCGTTGCGGCGCAATCCTTCTACGTGAGCGGGACCGATGAAACCAGTCCCAACCACACCGACACCAATGGTCCTTTTGGTGAGTTGCTTTTTCATTGATTCTCCTCCTTCAATAGGCGCCATCGAGTTTGGCGTCACCAGCAATTAAGGTGCCTTCCATTGAGCGTTTTTCGAACTCATCCAGGATTGCAGCGGTGGCGGTCGCCCCGCAGCGGGTGACACCGGCATCGATCACCGCCAGCAAGGCATCCAGGGTGCGCACCCCACCGGCGGCTTTGACCTGCACGGCAGGACCGACATTGGCGCGCATCAGACGCAAATCTTCCAGCGTCGCACCGCCGGGAGCAAACCCGGTAGAAGTTTTAACCCAGTCCGCGCCGGCAGCTTCACACAGTTTGCAGGCCAGGATTTTCTGTTCATCGTTTAGATATGCATTCTCAAAAATGACTTTGACCTTTACGCCCCTGGCATGAGCCGCGTCGCAGACTGCCCGGATATCTGCGCCGACAAAGTCCACTCGGCCCGAACGGAGCTGACCGATATTGAGCACCATATCCAACTCCACGGCGCCGTCTTCCATGGCCGCCTGGGCCTCGGCCAACTTTATGGCGGTGAGATTACTCCCGTGCGGGAACCCTACCACCGTGCTGACTTTCACGTCGGTGCTCTTGAGCAGCTCAGCGGCAAGCCTTACGTGACATGGCTTGACACATACTGTGGCAACGTTGTATTTGGCGGCCAGGTCACAACCCTCAATAACATCCTGCTCGGTCAACTCAGGCCGGAGCAAGGAATGGTCAATGACCTTGGCAAGCTGGGCATAGGTAATGGTCTTGCTATTCAAAATAGTCATCAGATTTATACTTTTTTCCAAAGATCGATCGGTTTCTTGACTCGCGGTGGGGTATAAGGAAACTCAATCTTGCGGCCTTCTCCCGCCGATTGGTAAGCGGCGTACATGATTTTCAACACTTCGCGGCCATCCTCGCCGGTTTCGATGCAGGTTTCCTTACCGAGCACACAGTTCACGAAATGCTGCAATTCTTGTGGGAAGCCGTAATTCCAGATTTCTTCGAACATCGTAAAGGTATAACCTCGGGTCGTGCCTGCTTTTTCGACGGCATAACCGTAACCTTCCTCGCTATAGGTCAGCAGAGAGCTGCCGCGCAGCAGATCGGCGCGGGTGTGGCCTTTATTGCCATAGACCTCGCAGCGGTCATCCACACCGCCACCTTTAGCCCAGCTATTCTCGAGCATGGCGAGCTTATTGCCTTCATACTCAACGATAGCATAAGAATGGTCCTCACCCTGGGTACGTCCCTGATGAACATAGGTGCCCATAAAGGCAGTCACACTCTTGACTTTGGGTTTGCCCAAAATCCAGCGAGTGTATTCGATAGAATGACAGCCCATATCCAGTAACACTCCACCACCAGAGCGGTTGACATCCCAGAACCAGGGCATGTGCGGCCCGGGATGTTCCTCCGATTGCTTGGCCAGAAACGGTTCACCAATGGCACCTTCTTCAATGAGAGTTTTAACGCGCACATACTTGGGAGCGAACAAAAGCTCCTCGGCGTACATCAAGAGTACTCCGGCCTGTTGGCAGGCCTCGATCATCTCATCAGCCTGTTCCAGGGTGACACAGAGTGGTTTTTCAATAATAACGTGCTTACCCGCTTTGGCGGCATCCACAACCACCTGGCAGTGCAGGTCATTGGGAATGCAAATGTCAATCACGTTGATATCCTTATCCTGAAACATCAAGTGGTAGTCGCTGTAGGCGGTGGGTATACCCCGCTCGGAGGCGAATGGAGGGGCATTGTGGGGACTGGCAACTGCCACAACCTCAGCCTCATGCACCCAGCCTTTGAAGGCCGCGTAATGTATATCGCCGACAAAACCGGTTCCAACCAGGCCGACTTTCACAGTTTTGGTCATGGGTTAACTCCTGTTACTTGATTTTTGGTTATTGTCGTAATGCCCTCTGGCGTCCATAGATAGAGATCAAGACCAACAGAGTAGCGCCGAGAACCATGCGACGGACAGAGTCTGGCATCTGCATGGTTGTAAGCAGGCTGGTGATCAGTGTCAGTACAATTGCTCCGGCCATTGTGCCCCAATAGCTACCCTTGCCACCTGAGAGCAGAGTCCCGCCGACTGCTACGGCAGCGATCGACGGGAACAAGAACGGCTGTCCCAATTGAATTAACACTACCCCGGTATTTCCAACCAGCAGGAAACCACCAAACCCTGCCAGAGCGCTTGCCAGGGCATAGGTCGCCAGGTTCATGCCATTCACGTTGACGCCTGAGAGTTTAGATGTCACGCGGTTAACCCCAATAGCAAAGAGATGCTTGCCATATGTTGTGCGTTCCAACAACAACCACATCAAAACCCCGAATATCAACCAGATAATAAGCGCATTCGGGATGGGGATCCCCGGACTGACCGGGCGAGCGATCAACCGGGTCATGATAGGGGCGATTTTCCCCTGGACATTGCCATGATGGATAACGATAATCGCGCCAGTAACCACGCCCGCCATACTCAGTGTCATGACAAATGGAGATATCTTGAGATAAGTAATGCCCGCGCCGTTAAAAAATCCGATAATAGCGCCAACTACCAGTGAAACCAGCAGGGCTAGAAGGACCTTTTCATTGGCACCACTGACGATGACGTAAGTTAAAATGGCTGTCAAGGTAACTACAGCACCTGCTGACAAATCGATACCCTCAAAACCACTGATAATCACCAAGGTTTGTCCCGCGGCGATTACTCCCAGAAAGACCGACAGGCGTAAAATATTCGTCGCTTGAGATATGGCAACCTGTACATCACTGCCATAACCGTTGGGTAATAAGCCTGACAGCAGAAAAAGTACCACGGCCAACAACAAGGCCGCGACCGGAGGGGAAAGAGTAAAACGTTTCATGTTCTCCTCCTGAACAAGTTGATAATTCCAGGAGTAGCCAGTGCCGCCACAATGATGAGGGCTTTAACCAACGTTTCCCACCAGGTATTAATTTGCGCAAAAGAAACAATATTCTGAAATATTCCAAGTGTGATTGCGCCCATCACGGGACCCGCCACACCACCTACTCCACCGCTTAAAGCCGTGCCACCGATCACCACAGCAGTGATCGAATTCAGCGTCATGGCAGCACCGATTTCCGCATTGCCGGAACCGCTCAGCATTGTAATCGCAATCCCCGATAAGGCAGCCATTAACCCGGAGATAACATAAGTGCTAAACTGGACCCAGGTCACCGGGACTGCAGTCTCATAAGCAGCCTGGGCTTTACCACCGACTGCATAAAGGTAATTGCCGAAGCGCGTGGAGCGAATGAAAAACCACAGCCCCAGGATAATGGCAATCACAAAGAAAGCCGCTGGCAGCCCTAGCGGCGTCGTATTCCGGTAAAGATTCGCGATTATAGCGGGGATGCCCCCGCCAGGATTGGGCAGGATGAAGAGCGCAATTCCGGCGTAGAGAAAGCTGGTAGCATAAGTGGTGATAATGGGCTGGAGGCGCAGGTAGGCGACAAAATAACCGTTGATCGCGCCAGCTAGTGCGCCAATCGCCAAGCAGACAGCCACATACTGCCACATCGCTCCTGAAGAACCTTCCAAGCCGACGCGGGTCGCAAGAATAGCATTGACGATAGAAACAATCGCACCAACAGAAATATCGATGCCTCCCCCCAGAATGACAATCGCTTGTCCAACAGTCAGCAGGATGATTGGCAGGAACACCCGCATATTGCTGTTAAGGGTATCCTCTGCAAACATGTTCGGTTGCAGGATGAAGTTAACAATCACAGCAAAGGTCAGCAGGATGAGTGCAAAAAAAGCCGGGTAGCGTGACATTAATCCGCTCCAGGTGATGCGTTTCATGGCGCACCTCCATGAGCAACACCAAGGCTGGCAGAGATAAGATTTTCTTTGGTCAATGCCTCTCCTACCAGCTCGGTTTGGAGTTTGCCATCATGCATCACCATCACCCGGTCGCACAAGCCGACTAATTCCTCGTCATCGCTGCTGTAGAATAAGATCGTTTTACCTTCATCGCACAGTTTCGTGAGCAGGGCGTAAAACTCAGCCTTTGTACCCACGTCCACGCCTTTGGTCGGATCATCGAGCAGCAGCACACTCGGCTGGCGCATCAACCATTTACCAATGACTACTTTCTGGGCATTACCACCCGATAGACTGCTGACCGGATCCAGCAGGCTGGCCATGACCAGGTTTAATCTTGTGCCCATCTGTTCGGCATCTTTTTTGGCATTACCGATTTTCAGTGGAAAGCCATAGCGTCCCCACGAAGGTAGCTGAAAATTTTCAAGAATGGGACGAATATAAAGTAGTCCCTCCCCTGCCCGGTCACCGGGGACTAGGGCAAATCCTGATTTCATTGCCTGGCGCGGGTGTTTGAAGTGAACCGGTTTCTGGTTAAAGGTCACAGTTCCGGTAAACGATATATCTCCATAGAGCGAGTGGAGTAAATTGCGCTGTCCTTGACCTTGCAATCCACCAATCCCAACTAATTCTCCCTCACGAACATCAAAACTGACACCATGCAAATTGGTACTATATATGTCCCTCACTTCCAGGCAAACCGGTTTCTCGCTGATGTTAACCCCAGCACGTGAATAATTGAACACCGAATCTTTGTCAATCATCAGTTTAATTAGGTCATTCTCGGTGATATCTTTAATGTGACCAGCGCCGACAGTTTTTCCATTTCGTAGAACGCTATAGCGGTCTGCGACGCGAAAAATCTCTTCCATGCGATGAGAAATAAAAACAATAGCTTTGCCTTCTTCTTTCCACACTCCTACGAGGTCAAAAAGCCGCTGCACCTGACGGTTATCGAGACTGGCGGTAGCTTCATCTAAAATCAACAGGCGTGGGTTGAAACTGACTGCCTTGAGAATCTCAACGATTTGTTTCTCGTCGGGAGGTAGCTCCGAAACCACTACATCCGGGTGTAAGTCAGTCTTGAATGTGCCTGCAAACAGCGCCAGTAACTCATCCGTTTTGGCCCGGACAGCTTTGCGGCTGACCATTCCCATTAGGCCGAGCGGCTCACGGGTCAGCCAGATGTTATCGGCCACTGTCATCTGCGGAATCAGGCTCAACTCCTGGAAGACCGTGGAAATTCCCATGTTCTTGGCGGCCTGGGGAGAAGCGAAGTGCACGGGCGAGCCGTCCAAAGTCAGTTGCCCGCCATCCAGGACAACGACTCCATTGATCACCTTACTCATCGTGCTTTTGCCGCTTCCGTTCGCCCCGATCAGTGCTACAACTTCACCTGAATTAATCTCCAGATTTCCATCGGAGAGGGCGATCACACCCCCGTATCTTTTTACTATATTTTTAGCAGACAGCGATAGGGTCATCGATAGATATCACTTAGCTGCATAATGGCTTGGTATATTTCACGAATCGGCACCAATTCTTTATGGAGACCAGAAGCAAACTTCTGGTCTCCATAAAAAGGTTTCTAACTATGGGACAAAGTACTGCTGAACTTCTTCGTTAGTCATGATGTCATCGAGCAGGAAGGCATCCGGCTGACCTTCGCACATTGCCAGACCTTCCTCCAGATTCTCGGAGGTGATCACAGCCGCGAGGGGGATGATAAATGACAGGCCATTGACGCCACCCAGCGTGGTGGTATCGACTTCTTTGCCCTGCAGCATATTGACGGCGATGCGTAGTCCGGTCGGGGAGACGCCTGGGTGGTTCGCTACAGCGATGCTATCAAAATCTGGGTTCGCAGCCAAGGCTTCCTGCCACAAGCGCAGGAACTGGCAGCGGCCCTCGCCTACACCCTGCGGCCACTCAGCCGGGTTGGCTGCCATCACCGCCTGCAGAGCACCGATCGCCATACCGTCCTGAGTCCAGTAGCCGGTCAAGTTGGGGTAGGCTGCCAGGAAGTTGGAC
>JAGDMX010000128.1 GCA_017860725.1 Chloroflexota bacterium
GTCAGGAAGAAACCGAGCACTATTCCCAGCAGCACCGTATGGCTGATGGCGTCACTCATCATCACCATGCGGCGTAGCACCAGGAAGACTCCCAGTATAGCGCAGGCGGATGCTGCCAGCACGGCGATCAATTGGATTTGGAATTGGGCGATTGTCACAGCTGGTACTCCTCTTGTGCCGTTTCCGATAGACGACTGGATCCGGAGGAGTCACTGGCTCGGAGCAGGCGCCGGGCTTCTTCCACTCCCTCCAGAGTCAGGTACCATCCGTCATCTGCCGGGCGTACCAGCTCCCTGGCAGCTAAATTCCGCAAGCAGCGGGTCACATCGGTTTGCTGGACATTCATGGCTTGCAGAACTCCTGCCGAGTGAGGGTGGCTGAAATCATCATGCTGTGAAGCTAGTGTGTACAAGTCGATCAGTACGCTTTCCTGGCGCAGTTGGCGTCGGTTGCGCTGGCGGCGTCCCCAAGCCCAAAGCAGGCCACGATTGGGGGCAAATAACAGCGAGAACAAAACAATCGTACAGATGATCAGCACGATCGTTGGGCCGGTGGACAGTCGCGGCACGTAACTGCTAACCACCGCGCCGCTGACACCCGACAGTGCGCCAAAAACCGCCGCCAGGGTCACCATGACTCCCAGCCTGTCCGTCCACTGGCGGGCGGCCGCCGCCGGGGCAATCACCATGGCGCTCATCAATACCACACCTACAGCCTGAAGACCGATCACAATCGCAACCACCAGCAGGGTGGTCAGCAGGATATCCAGGCCACGTACGGGGAACCCCTGGCTGGAGGCGTATTCGGGGTCAAATGTGAGCAGCTTGAACTCTTTCCAAAAGATGGCAACCAGCACGAATACAATCGAGCCAAGCACAAGCATGGTCACTACATCGCGTTGCAAAAGTGTGGCCGCCTGCCCAAACAAGAATTTATCCAGCCCGGCCTGGCTGGCGTCCGGCAGGCGCTGCACGAAAGTCAGGAGCATCAGTCCCAGCCCGAAGAAAACCGACAGGATGAAGCCCAGGGCGCTGTCGTATTTAATGCGTGTGCTGCCGACGATGCGGATCAGCAGTAGAGTGCCTGTCAGCCCAGCAGCAATGGCACCGAGCATCAGTACGATCGGTTCCTTGCTGCGCGTCAGCAGGAAAGCCAGGACAATACCCGGCAAGGCGGCGTGCGAAATCGCATCGCCCAGCAGGCTCTGCCTGCGCAGCACGGCGAAAGACCCCAATGCCCCGCTGACGATGCCAACCGCCGCTGCCCCCAAGGCTACGGTACGCAGGGTGTAATCAAACAACAGATCGTTGAGCAGTTGCAGCAAATCCATAGTCGTCGATTAAGGGTAGGTGATCTTTGAGGTGGATTCGGGATGCGGCAGATCACTTCCGGGCTGGCCGCCATTGGTTCTCAAGAACGCCACCCGCCCCCCGTACGTCAGGCGTAGGTTGTGCTCGGAGAAGACTTCGGCTACTGGTCCGCTGGCGACCCGGCGTACATTCAGCATAGTCACCCAATCAAAATACTCCTGCACGGTTTGTAAGTCGTGATGCACCACCACAACAGTTTTACCAGCTTTGCGTAACTCTTGCAGCAAGCTGACAATGGCACGCTCGGTGGTGGCGTCTACTCCTTGAAAAGGCTCATCCATAAAGTAAATTTGGGCATCCTGTACCAGAGCGCGCGCCAGAAAGACACGCTGCTGCTGGCCGCCGGAGAGCTGCCCTATCTGCCGATTGGCAAAAGACTGCATGCCTACTTTATCTAGCGCCTCCATCGCCAGGGTAAATTCCTGGCGACCCGGGCGGCGAATCCACCCCAGGGCGCCGTAGCGTCCCATCAGCACCACATCCAGCACGCTGGTGGGGAAATCCCAATCGACGCTGCCGCGCTGCGGGACGTACCCCACCAGTCGGCGCTGCTGAGTGTAAGGTTTACCATAGATCAACACCTGACCGGCAGCCGGGCGCACCAGCCCCAGGATAGACTTGATCAATGTGGTTTTGCCGGCACCATTCGGGCCGATGATGGCCATCAGGTTGCCAGGGGGCACATTCAAATCCACATCCCACAATACCGGCCGGTCCTGGTAGGCTACCGTTAAATCAGTGACTTCGATTGCATCCATGTGCAGTATCTCCATAGTATTTAGTGGTTGTCATCTGGGGACCAGGGTCCCGGATGATCGGTATCTATTTCCCTGTCAGTGCGCTCACGATCGTATCGATATTGTGGCGCACCATCCCCAGGTAAGTTCCTTCCGGTGTTCCCGGACTGCCCATCGCATCAGAGAATAGCGCTCCTCCGATGCGCACGTCGAAGCCTTTGGCGCGCACCGCGGCCTGAACCGCTTCAATTGTGCGGGTTGGGACGGAAGACTCGATAAAAACCGCCGGAATCTGGCGCTCTACAATGAAGTTGGCCAGCTCTTGCACGTCGGCGGTGCTGGCTTCGGTAGCAGTGCTGATGCCCTGCAGACCGCGCACTTCGAAGTCATAGGCTCGTCCGAAATAGTTGAAGGCGTCGTGGGCGGTGATTAGTACTCGCTGCTGTTGTGGCACCTGTTCTACCTGGAGCCGGACGTAGTTATCCAGAGATTTAAGCTCGTCCAGGTAGCGAGTAGCGTTGGTCTGGTAGGTCTGGGCGTGTTGCGGATCCATCTCGATGAGTGCGTTGCGCACGGTCTCCACCGTAGACATCCACATCGTCACGTCGAACCATACATGCGGGTCGTAGTTGCCCTGGAACTCCGGTGGGGCTGAGAGATTACTGCGCTCGATCCCATCGGTCACCGCTACCGTATTCACGTTGCCCTGCATGCGCTCGAATACATTCGCCATGCCGGCTTCCAGGTGCAATCCATTGTAGAAGATGACATCGGCATCCGCCAGGGCGATCACACTGCGCTCGCTGGGTTTGTATAGATGCGGGTCCACGCCTGGCCCCATCAATCCAGTGACCTGAACCCGCTCTCCACCAATGTTACGCACTACGTCGGCAATCATGCCGGTGGTCGCTACAGCTCGAATGGGGCGGGTGGACAGGTCTGAGTTGTCTTCAGCAGCCACGTTGCAGGCAGATAGAGTGAGTGCCAGCAGCACTAGAATGATGGTAAATTTGTGCATTAATTCAACTCAAAATCAGAATTTAGGCAAACCTAAATTCTGATTTTAGACCAAGTAGATCGAGTTGTCAAGGATTACTTGCAAGGAATCTCGCAGGATTTAGAGAGCGTTGCTTGTCTAACGGTGTGTGACGGTACGCAGCACCCATCTGCCGAGCAGTGCACCATAAATCAGGTGTGCCGGCGAGAAACCCCAGTCGGGCACAGCTTGCAAGGCTGAGTTGGTAGCACCGGCCGTCAACGGCTGAATCGCCTTATCCCGAATTCGCGTTAATTATTCTCCGAAACGTTGAGCCTGAAGCTCTAGTCCCGTCTGTCCTGTTCTCGACAAGGGCGATCAAGAGCTATCTTCATGAGAACGCTCGCTTTGTTGGTTGCGAAGTGGACGTATCCACAGGCTGGCATGTTCAGGGTGGAGAGTCTCTTCCACCACCTTCAGCAGGTGGATGCTGATCTCGTCCAGATCCACCTCGTAGCGCAGGCGGGCGCTAAAATCTTCTACAATGCGGTCGGCGTTATATTTTTGGCGATAAAAACGCTGGTCGATGGTCGTCTGGATGCGGCGGCGAAGCGGATTGAATAAAGCAGCGATTGCAAGCGTAGAGATGATAACGGCGATGGTGGATTGTTGACGGGTCACCAATTCAAATATACTTTGCATCAGCACCACGCTGCTGAAATAGACCAGAGCCAGGGATGCTGTCAGGAGGCCATACACCAGCGTACGGCGGATGATTAGATCGATATCGAATAACCGGTAGTACAGGATGGAAATACCGACTGAGACGGCGATGCCTAATGCCGCAATGATGAAGATGTACTCTCCGACTTTTCCACCAAATAGTGCTGGTATAGCAAAAATCAGGGCTATTATACAAGCGTACATCAGCCATTTGATTTGTTGTTTTTCAAGAGTCGTCCCATTTCGGTAGCGATAAAATAGGGAGATTAAGCCTACAGTGCTGATGATGATCCCAGCGATCAGAGATATCAACAATGATGTAGAAATAAACCCGGCATAATTTTCCAGTCCAAAGGGATTCTTAATTACCGAAGACCGGGGTTCCAGGTCTGGGTCAAGAAGGATAGAGAATGCCATCCAGAGCATGACCAGGATTGCGGCCATGACTACTGGTCGCCAGCGCCTTGAGGGCAGCCGTCCGGAGGGGAAAAGGAGAGGCAAAAAGCATAGCATCGGTACCGCCTGGAGCACCCAAATCCAGCTACTGAGCCAGGCAGCAACATGGTCAGCTGGTAATGGCTGCCCCGCTACATAGTATGAGTAAGTGAAGTACTCTTCACCGATTAAGTCGAGTGCGCTGATCAAGCCAAACCATAGAAAAATCCAGCCAATTGCATTGTACGGCTGATAGGAGAGGATTAATGCACCGATGAAACCATAAGTGATAGCAAATACAATCGGTACCCCTCGGAATCCCCATAGCGTCTCGATGATTACACTGCGCCCTAAATACATGAAAGCCGCACCAACAAGGGTTAGCGCCATTACAACCAGAAACAGTCCCCAGGGCCACCGGCTTCGAATGTGCGGCTCGAATGCTTTCATCCAAATTATTCTATTGATCCTGCGTGATGGAAACGTTACGAAAAGCGTTACGAACGAAAGCTATTCTAAACCTTGGGTTGACAAGCACATCCCTTCCCCGTAAAATCGTGGCACACCCAGACTGCAATTCAGCCCTATCAGATCGACAATTCCGTATTTGCTAATCGAGGAGGCCAAAGTGGAGCAGCCAGCCATCAATTCACCGGAGAATGATTTTTACTACCCCCCGCCCGATGTTGTTTCAATGGCACATATTAAAGAGTATGAAGCACTCTATCGGCGTTCCCTGGAAGATCCGCAGAGCTTCTGGGGCGAGCGCGCCGAAGAGTTGGAATGGTTCCAAAAATGGGATCAGGTATTGGATGACAGCAACCCGCCTTTCTACAAATGGTTTCCAGGTGCCAAGACGAATATCGTCTACAATGCCCTGGACCGGCATCTAAAAACCTGGCGCAAGAACAAGCTGGCATTGATCTGGGAAGGAGAGCCGGGTGATGTGCGCACCTTCTCTTATTACTCCCTGAACCGTGAAGTCTGTAAGTTTGCCAATGTTTTGCGCAGCATGGGTGTGCGCAAAGGTGACACAGTGACGATTTACTTGCCGCGCATTCCAGAGCAGGTGATTGCCATGCTGGCGGCAGCCAAAGTTGGCGCCATCCACAGCGTGGTCTACGGTGGCTTCAGTGTCGAGTCTTTGGCGGAACGCATCCAGGATGCCCAGAGCCGGATTTTGATTACCGCTGATGGAGGCTGGCTGCGTGGCAAGGTGGTCGGGCTGAAAGATATCGCCGACGAAGCCATTGCCCGCCAGGCGACTATTGAGAATGTGATCGTGGTCAAGCGCACCGGGCAGGATATCTACATGGAAGCTGGGCGTGACTACTGGTATCACGATTTGATGTCTCTGCCCATTTCCAGTACATCGTGCTTTACCGAGCCAATGGATGCTGAGGATCCCTTGTTTATCCTGTACACCTCCGGGACGACCGGGCGGCCGAAAGGCATCCTGCATACCCACGGCGGTTACATGGTATTCACCTACACGACCTTGAAGTATGTATTCGACATTAAGGACGAGGATCGCTGGTGGTGCGCCGCCGACCCAGGCTGGATCACCGGTCACAGCTATATCGTTTATGCTCCGCTGCTGAACGGCGCTACCAGCTTTATGTATGAAGGTGCACCCAATCACCCTTACCCCAACCGCTGGTGGCGCATGGTTGAGAACTATGGCATCACCATTCTATATACCGCCCCAACAGCCATCCGCGGCCTAATGCGCTTTGGCGACGCCTGGGCTAAACGCCATGACCTGAGCAGCCTGCGCCTGCTGGGCAGTGTGGGCGAGCCGATCAATCCGGAGGCCTGGCGCTGGTACTACAGCGTGATTG
Source organism: Chloroflexota bacterium (assembly GCA_017860725.1). Classification (GTDB taxonomy): domain Bacteria; phylum Chloroflexota; class Anaerolineae; order Anaerolineales; family UBA4823; genus CTSoil-045. Next base: position 6,083 of record JAGDMX010000128.1, read on the forward strand.
GCAAAGATAACTGCCCGATTATGGATACCTGGTGGCAGACAGAGACAGGCGGCTTTATGATCACGCCGCTGCCGATCACGCCACTCAAGCCTGGCTCGGCCACGCGGCCATTCTTCGGGATAGATGTCGATGTGGTCAATGAGGATGGCCACCCGGTGGCTGCAGGGGAAGAGGGCTATCTGGTAATCAAAAAACCCTGGCCGGGCATGTTGCGCACGCTGTATCGCGATCCGGATCGTTACCGGGAACAATATTGGGGCAAATTTGGGGATATGTACCAGACCGGCGATTCTGCCCGCAAAGATCAAGATGGCTATGTCTGGGTGATTGGCCGCATGGATGATGTCATCAAAGTCAGCGGCTATCGCCTGGGCACCGCTGAGGTGGAGAGCGCCCTGGTCAGTCATCCAGCCGTCGCCGAGGCTGCCGCCATTGGCCTGCCTCATGAGATCAAAGGTAACGCCATCCATGCCTTTGTCATCTTGCGCGCCGGGCGCGAGCAAAGCGACAAACTGGCCGAGGAGCTGCGCAATCATGTTGCCCATGAGATGGGACCGATCGCTAAGCCGGAAGATGTCACTTTTGTCGATAGCCTGCCCAAGACCCGCAGTGGAAAAATCATGCGTCGAGTGCTAAAAGCCCGGGCTTTGGGGCAGCCGGTTGGGGATATCAGCACCCTGGAAGAATAAACTAACCGGTTATCGAACGATTTTGGCAACTTGGGCAGATTTCCCTGACCAAGTTGCTATAATCTATGCATGTACTGCATACGTCATCTCTTGGCGCTGGTGCTGGTTGGTTGCTTATGTGCCTGCATGTCTTCAGATGCCTTCTCTCCTGAAAGCAGGAC
>JAGDMX010000129.1 GCA_017860725.1 Chloroflexota bacterium
CATGAACCCGTGAATATGGGTAACCCAATCGAAACATCGATTCTGGAGTTTGCCTATATCATCAACCGTCTCACCGATAACAATGCCGGCGTCAAGTTTATCAGTGATGAGCGCACGGAGGACGATCCCCAACGCAGACAACCGGATATCAGCCGGGCACGCGAGGTTCTTGGATGGGAGCCGGTGATAGATTTAGCGGAGGGATTGTCTTGGACAATCGATTTCTTTGCTGGGCGGTTAGCACCGTAGAATGGCGAAAATGGTTTCAATCCTAAACAATCGCCGTGAAAGAACGCGCTTTCTCCGCTTCGCTTTTGTAGGTGCTATCGGCTCAGTCATCGATTTCGGGGTTTCAAACCTGCTCATCCAGCTATTTTCGGTACCCCTTGTCATCGCTGGCGCAATATCCTTTGTCGCCGCCGTATTGAGTAACTTTACCTGGAACCGATACTGGACTTATCCGGATTCTCGTTCTAAAGCATTACACCATCAATTAGGGCAGTTCTTTACAGTCAGTATTATCGGCCTGGGGATTCGAGTAGTCACTTTGGCTGGGCTGGAGCCAATCATTCATCGCTTAATCCTGAAATCACCGCTGTCCCTGTCGCTGCCCACAAAGGTCATCGCTGATAACCTGACGCTGGCCGTTGCGATAGCCATCGTCACACTTTGGAACTTTTTTGCCAACCGGTATTGGACATATGGCGATATACAATAGATCCATTAATTACATTAGTGAGGTATCCATTCCATGATCACGCACCGCCAACGCCTGGAAATATGCTTGATGGGTGATCAGCCCGACCGGGTTCCGGTGGCATTATGGCGCCACTTCCCCGTGGACGACCAAACTGCTGAAGGGCTGGCAGCAGCTACTTTGCAATATCAAAATACATACGATTTCGATTTAGTGAAAGTCACTCCTCAATCCTCTTTTTGTGTGATGGATTGGGGCATTCAGCAAGAATGGCGAGGAGAGCCAGAAGGCACGTATAGCTATACGCAGCGTGTCATTCACCGCCCGGAGGACTGGTACAACCTACCAATGCTTGATCCCTATACAGGTCGTTTGGGGACTCAATTACGCTGCCTCGAAATCATAAACAATTCACTCGGGTCCCATACACCTATAATCCAAACCATTTTTAACCCATTATCTCAGGCAAAAAACCTGGCAGGCGGCGACCAGCTTCTTTTACACCTGCGTCGATATCCTGAAGCAGTCCACGCGGGGTTAAGCATAATCACCGAATGCACCCGTCGATTTATCGATGCTGCTGTAAAGACTGGTATTGCCGGTATATTTTATGCTGTACAACATGCAAAATTTCATCTTCTGTCTGTTGCTGAATACAAGGAATTCGGCCGAGCTTATGATTTACAGGTGTTAGGATCAACGAGTGATTTGTGGCTGAACCTGCTCCACCTACACGGAACTGAAATCATGTTCAGCGAATTTATTGACTATCCGGTTCAGGTAATCAACTGGCACGATCGTGAGACTGAACCATCACTAAGTCAGGGATTAACGAAATTTCCAGGCATCGTATGTGGTGGATTGCAGCGTCACGAAACACTCTTACTTGGTACACCTCAGCAGATTCAAACCGAGGCTCACCAGGCGATCGCAGCCACCGGTGGTCGCCGCCTCATCCTGGGAACCGGGTGTGTTGCTTTCACGACAGTTCCATACGGGAATCTAATCGCCGCACGCCGGAGTGTAGAAAGCGTATAGCAAGGCATGGCCGGACTGCGCGTTATCGGGGGTAAAGCTCGCGGGCGTCATTTGCGTTCGGTGCCTGGCGATACAACCCGTCCAATTACCGACCGCACGAAAGAGTCCCTGTTTAATATTCTGGGAAATGATCTGGTTGGTTCCTCCTTCCTCGATCTTTTCGCAGGTACAGGCGCTGTTGGTATAGAAGCACTTAGCCGGGGAGCAATATTTGTTCGCTTCCTGGATTTAGAACGTAAAGCAGTAAGTACAATCCGTTCAAATTTAGAATCGACCGGATTATCTAATACCGGCGGTGTCGAATCTGCCGAAGTATTGCGTATGGATGCATTTATCTATCTGCAGAGTCCTCCAGATCGATCCTTCGATTACATTTACGTAGCCCCTCCTCAATATAAAGAATTGTGGAAGCGTGCCTTGCTCTTAATCGACTCAAATGCAGGATGGCTGACCGACGACGCCTGGGTGATCGCCCAAATTGACCCAATCGAATATGTTGCACTGCCGGTTCAATACCTGATTGAATTCGACCAGCGTCGATACGGCAGTACCTTATTGGTATTCTACATGAAAGCCGAAAGTTAGTACTCGCCAGCAAATTATTAGCCGAGGCGATCTGACTGCCAGGATTTGGTATAACGCTCCACTATATCCTTATGTTATACTCATAATAACGCGCAACAAAAAATTGACAATTTACCAATTACATTGATAAAAGGCGGCTATATGAATATTGGCATCCCAAAAGAACGAAGGCCTTTTGAATACCGGATTGGCATGACACCTGCTGGAGTTCAAATGCTTACTCAAGCAGGCCATAAAGTTTATATAGAACGAGATGCCGGCCTGGGAGCAGGATTTAGTGACAAGGACTTCGAGCAAGCTGGCGCACGGATCGCCTACTCACCTCATGAAGTATTTGGCCGGGCTGATTTACTTCTAAAAGTTGCCCGCCCAATGATGGAAGAGATTGAATGGCTAAGGCCAGGAACAGCGATAGCCGGATTATTGCACCTGGGTTCAGCCAGGCAGGATAAGATCAACGCTTTGCTCCGCAGTCACCTGACGGCCATATCCTACGAGCATATCACCATGCCGGATGGGACTGTTCCTGTTCGGCGTCCCTTAAGCGAGATTGGTGGTCGAATGGCTGCGCAAATCGGGGCTCGATTGCTACAAAACGATGAAGGTGGCAAAGGAATCCTGCTCGGTGGGGCTGCCGGTGTGCCACCAGCCGAAGTGGTTATCCTGGGGGCAGGAGTAGTTGGTACCTGTGCTGCCCGGGCTTTGATGGGTATGAATGGCCATGTCACTGTCCTGGATACCAATCTTTCTGCTCTACATGATTTATTGGAGCGTATTCCTGGCGTGACAAGCATGATCTCCAATCCGTTCACGGTATCCCGAGTCTGCGCTTACGCCGATTTAGTGATCGGAGCCGTCCTGGTGCCGGATGGGCCGCCTCCCATAATCTTGACACGCGAGATATTACGCAATATGAAACCGCGCTCGGTGATTATGGATTTAAGCATCGATGAAGGCGGGTGTGTTGAAACATCCCGTCCTACTACCCATGAGCATCCCACTTTCATTGATGAAGGCATCATCCACTATTGTGTACCAAACATTCCGAGCGTGGTCGCTCGGACAGCAACGTATGCTTTCTTAAATGCTGCCTGGCCTTTTATCCATCAAATCGCAGAACGTGGCATCGATAAAGCCATTCAAGAAAACTCAGCAATTGAAAAAGGCGTTAGTACTTATAAAGGTGAGCTTCTCCATGAACTACGCCTCTCCCCACCACGTTAAGTTCGTCTGGAATAGCAGCCATGGATTATAACCGTGTATTGCAAACTCGTATCACAACTGCCGAACAGGCGGTACGCAACATACATTCGGGTCAAAGGATATTTCTAACCGGAAACTGTTCGGTACCCCAAACTGTCTTGAAGGCATTGGTTGAATATGCTCCCCAGTTAGAGAATGTTCAAATCTGCCAAGCGCTAAGCGTTGGCCCGGCTGATTATGTTGAATCCCCAATGGAAGGTCATTTGCGGGTTAACACGATGTTTATTAGCGCCAATATTCGCAAAGCCGTTCAAACCGGGAAAGCCGACTTTACCCCAGTGCTGCTTTCAGAATTCCCCTTGCTGTTTAAAAATGGCGTATTACCGATTGATGTCGCATTGATCCATGTATCACCGCCGGATGAACACGGCTTCTGTAGTTTTGGCGTTGAGGTCGGACTTACGAAATCACCGGCCGAGTCTGCAAAAGTTATCATCGCCGAGGTTAATCAGCAGATGCCGCGTACCTTAGGCGACTCGTTTATCCATGTGAGTCGGCTGCATCACATGGTCCCCGTCGATTACCCCTTACCGGAACTAATGATGAGCGAGGAGGGACCGGATGCAGTAGTAGAAAAGATCGCCAGCTTTATTGCAGATTTGATCCCGGACGGAGCCACCATGCAGATGGGAATCGGCGCAATCCCGGATGCTGTTTTGAAATACTTGTTTGACAAAAAAGATCTAGGTGTCCATTCCGAGCTATTTTCTGATGGTGTTATCGATCTGGTTGAAGCCGGCGTCTTAACCAACTCCCGCAAATCGATCCATACCGGTAAAATCACGGCCGGCTTTATCCTGGGTAGTAGTCGCCTGTACAAATGGGTTGATGACAATCCGATGATAGAGTTACACCCAACGGAATATATCAATGACCCATTTGTCATCGCTCAAAATGACCGCCAGGTGGCAGTAAACTCAGCTATAGAAATTGATTTGACTGGCCAGGTGTGCGCTGACAGTATCGGTCCTAAATTATACAGTGGCGTTGGTGGTCAGCTCGATTTTGTATATGGAGCTTCACGCTCCAAAGGTGGGGTGCCAGTGATCGCTCTTCCCAGCACCGCGATGATGCGTAATGGTGATATGATCAGCCGAATTGTGACAATGCTTAAACACGGTGCAGGAGTCGTAACCAGCCGCAATCACATTCGATATGTTGTGACTGAGTATGGTATCGCCAGCCTATATGGCAAAACTATCCGCCAGCGGGCACAAGAACTAATCAATATTGCCCATCCTGACTTTAGAGATCAGCTTACACATGAAGCAAAAGAATTAAAGTATCTCTAAATATTATTTTTGATAATAGGCTTGATTATTGGAGTAGCTCATGGATCGTCGTGCTAAAATTGTAGCCACAATAGGACCTGCCAGCCAGAATGAAAATATTATTACACAACTGATCCAAGCGGGGATGAATGTTGCACGCATGAATTTTTCTCATGGGACGCATGAATATCATGCAAAAACTCTGAGCACAATTCGGGCGGCTTCTCGAAAAACCGGATTACCGGTGACCATTCTCCAGGATTTGCAGGGTCCGAAAATTCGCACAGGCGAAATTGAGAACGGGAAGGTAGAACTTTGTGCCGGACAGGAACTTGCCCTGACGATAAAACCCGTGTTAGGGAATGCCCGACAAATCCCGGTCGATTTCCCTCAGCTACTGGAGAGTGCTGAACCGGGAGGTCGTATTTTATTGGATGACGGTAATCTCGAACTTCAAATAATCGATATTGAAGGCGATGTTGTTCACACAAGAGTCGTATTAGGTGGGTTATTGAAACCCAACAAAGGCGTTAACCTGCCAGGAGCAAAACTAAACATCCCCGGCTTTACCGAGAAGGACGCTGAGGATCTGGCATTCGGCCTCGATATTGGTGTCGATGCTGTAGCAGTCTCATTTGTCCGTTCACCAAAAGATATTCAGCAAGTCAGGCATGCCATTACACACTCGGCACCAAATCGGCCATACGTCCCGATCATTGCCAAGCTGGAACGGCCAGAAGCTCTGGAACATTTGGATGACATCGTACATGCATCAGATGGTGTTATGGTTGCACGTGGAGACCTGGGCGTAGAGATGTCTCTAGAAGCTGTGCCGATCGCGCAAAAGAAAATTATTGCAGCCGCTAATCGCCATGCCAAGATTGTGATCACTGCCACTCAGATGTTAGATTCCATGATTAATAATCCTCGCCCCACTAGAGCTGAAGCATCGGATGTTGCCAATGCAATCTTTGATGGCACCGATGCCGTCATGCTCTCCGGAGAAACGGCTGCCGGAAAATACCCGGTGCAGTCGGTGGAAATGATGCAAGCCATCATCTGCCAAGCTGAATCCAACCTGGCTCTATATGGTCATTGGCAGGGAGATGTGCCAATCGAAGCAGTATATGACGATACGTACTTTGTCACCCGTGCAGCGCGCGAGCTTGCCCACGATCGCAATGTTGCTGCAATTGTTGTTTTTACACAAAGCGGGCGAACCGCGCGTATGATGTCGAAGATGAGACCTGCTGTACCAATTCTAGCATTTACACCCGACCTAAAAACCTACCACCGGTTAAATATGCTGTGGGGTGTTCATCCCTATTTGGGATCCCACGTCGATACGCTGGAAGAAATGTTATCGGTCTTGGAAAATGCATTAGTTAGCTCCAGCCAGGTTTCTATTGGGCAGCAAATTGTCCTCATTTGTGGCTATCCTATTTATGCAACTCTGCCCACGAATATGACCTTACTCTATACCGTCGGGTCAAAGATGAAGTAAGCTCAGTGAACGACGAGGTAATCTACATACCTGGTACGCCCGCGACCCATCCCGAGCCGCTAGCCCGGTATCTACCTCCGCTGCCCCGTGAGATTGCACCTGCCTGGCTAGAAAATCGTTTTTCACCCGGTGACTGGCTTTTAGATCCTTTTGGCACATCTCCCCGACTGGCAGTAGAAATTGCCCAAACCGGCTGCCGCATCCTTGTAGTTAGCCATAACCCAATTATTCGCTTCCTGCTGGATTTGTGGTCCAATCCCCTCTCGCAGAGCTCACTACAATCTGCCCTGGCAGACCTGGCTACCACTCCGCGTGGTGATCAACGTCTAGAACCTTATATTCAATCTCTTTACAATACGGAATGTGCTGCTTGTGGGGCAATCATCCCGGCAGAGGCATTTATATGGGAACGTAGCGCAGCCTATCCTGTCCAGCGGATTTATCATTGCTCGAAATGCGACGATTCCGGTGAACGACCAGTCACTCAAGCAGACATTGATCGCGCCATCCAATTCAGTGGCACGGGGTTGCACCGTGCCCGT
>JAGDMX010000130.1 GCA_017860725.1 Chloroflexota bacterium
ATCCGCCCCCAGGCAGCAGCCGGGGTAGCCAGCAACCAGATTGCATACAACATCCTGGCTGTCCAGCTCGAAGATCCAGCTGCTCTTGAATCAATGGCTGCTACTATCCAGAGCCAGGTTGAGAACACCGAGGTGGTCGATGTAGTTACCGCCTATGAAGCCACCCCGGGCTACGCGGCTCAGCAGAACACGCTCAACACGCAGCGCGGCTTTACGCTGCTGATCGGCATCCTGGTCATTGGCGGCTTCTTCCAGATCCAAATCCTGCAGAAAATCCCTAACATCGGTATGCTGAAAGCAATTGGCACCGGCAACCGCACAGTCGGCTCGGCAGTCGTTCTGCAAATCCTGGCGGTAACCGTATTCGGTGTGCTGCTGGGGGCGCTGGGTACATTTGGCCTGTCGCTCGGCTTGCCGGAAGGCATCCCGATCCAGTTCACCGGACAGGCAGCCACCATGGCGATCCTGTCCCTGGTGCTGATCGGACCGATCGGCGGGCTGGTATCGGTGTGGCTGGCTGTCAAGGCCGAGCCGCTAATGGCATTGGGGCTGTCCTCCTGAACCGGTTGATTGAGAATCCACATAGAAGGAATATTCCATGGAAAACATTGTTGAAACCCGATTGGTAAGCAAAATCTATCACACTGGTGACCTCACCGTCAAAGCCGTAGATCAGGCAAATCTAGAAGTACGCGCCGGTGAATTCGTGGCCCTGGTCGGGCCAAGCGGCTCGGGCAAGACCACCATGCTGGCCATGCTGGCGGCGCTGCTGTCGCCCAGCGAAGGGCAAATTGTGATTGCCGGGCAGGATCTGGGCAAAATGAAGGAAAGCCAGCGAGTTAAATTCCGCCGGGAGCAGATTGGGTTCACCTTCCAGGCTAACAATCTGGTACCTTACCTGAGTGTGCGGGAGAACGTCGAGCTGATGCTGCGTCTGAATAATACGCACAATAAAGCCGGACAGCAGCGTGCGGCCGATATCCTCACACGACTGGGCCTGGGCGACCGGTTGGATAACCTTCCCAACCAGCTCTCCGGTGGTCAAAAGCAGCGCGTCGCCATCGCTCGCGCCCTGATCCACGACCCCAGCCTGGTGCTGGCCGACGAGCCGACCGCAAGCCTGGATACCGAGCGCGCCTTCCAGGTGGTAGAGATTTTTGCCGACCTGATCCACGAGCAGAACAAGGCGGGCATCATGGTCACCCACGATCTGCGCATGGTGCGCTTCGTCGATAAAGTCATCCAGATGATGGATGGGCGGATTGTGAATGTGGTGACAGACCCCATCTCGATTGCCGCACTGGCTGGCACAAGCCAGTTCGAACCCGGCATCCCGGTCAACGGATTGGAGTATCAGCCGGTGCTGTTTCCCCAAGTCGCACAGCCGGTAACTCGCCCTGGCGCCGGCGATTAGCCTGCCAAGAGTGATAAGGATAGAGTATCTAAACTGCACTCAAAAGAGTGAATCGAAAGCCACCTCTAGATATCAAGACCGGCGCCCTTTGTTGGAGGATGCCGGTCTTGTTAGTTTAGAGCTACAGGTTAGTGGCTGGCCACTATGTTCTTATGGCGTCAAGATCAATTTATCTCGTAAATCGATCAATGCATCCTGTGGAATATTGATCATACCAACGTTAGATCGATCTAACTCGACGATCAAAACAAAAACTACCGATACGATCAGCACCACAATGACCTCAGCTACCAGGTTGTGTTTCTCTCGATAACTGTTATGCACACCCATCAGCGCCATGGTTAATATCGCCACACCATACAGACCGAGCAAAACAAACGGCGGAACCCGGAAGCCCAGCTCTTCACTGAGTCGTTCCGTGTGCAGATCGATGACTTCATTCAGTGATGAGACGTATAGGGCAACCGTTGGCCCAGGATCCTGTCTGGCTACCTCTTCCGCATAAGCCCACAGCTCATCGTGAATTTGTTCCGAACGGGCAATGGATGCCTGCGTTTTTGCCGGATCGAGGGCTTCCAGGCGGAGATTGACATACTCGCGCAAAAGCTGGCGCGATTCCACTCCATATGGATCGGCTAAATAACCAGCTCGCAAGTAGGTGGTGCCAATGGCATTAGCCTCCAAAACCACTAATTGCCTTCTTTCATTGAAAATATTGATAGCAAAACTGGTGGCGAACGCCAGAAGGAAGCCTAATAAAGCCAAAGCGGCGCCGACCATTGCGCCAACGCCTGGCTCGGACTGATCTGGCCAGCGCTTCTGGACGACTTTGCCCAACCAGAAGCCTGCTTCAGCCACCACGAACAAGACTAGCGCAGTCAATATATAAATAGACCAAATTGGAAGCACATCCAGCGGTTGATTATTATACATCTGCTCAAAAACTCCTTCTATGAATAGTCAAAACTTGGTCTGATTTCACTTTGAATATTATCAGATAAACCCAAAATCCTTTTGTCCCGAATTCACGTAGTGTTAGATAGATCATTACGCTTTATCCCGATCGATTGGCTTTCCTTCATTTCGAGTATTGTTTTTAAGTTCCACAGTCATCATCGGATTTGGCAGCTCGATGCCAGCCTGCTCAAGCGCCGTGTAGATGGCCTCATTTACCCGATCGGTGCTGCGTCGGGCATCGATATAGGATTCAATCCACCAGCGCACACGCAGGAGCATCTCTGAATCACCAAACTCCAGAAACAAAATATCCACCGGCATGTCCGGGATGACACCCTCAATTCCCTTCAAAGCTGCGGTTATCACATCGCGCACCTGGCGCAAATCCGTCCCATAAGCCACACCGATCTCGGATTGGATGCGATAGCGTGGATCCGGGTAGGTGTAATTGACCACCTGATTATTGCTGATACTCGAGTTGGGCACAATGACCAGCCGGTTGTCGAGTGTGCGAATGCGTGTGCTACGCAAGCCGATGCTGACCACATCACCCCAGGTATTCAGCTCCTGGATTTCAATCCGATCGCCGGCGCGGAAAGGCTGGTCGATCAGGATAATCACACCGCTGATCATATTGGCAATGGTATCTTGGGCCGCCAGGGAGAGCGCCAGACCGCCAATCCCGACCGCGGCCAGCAGCGCTGAGATGTTAAAGCCAATGTGATCTAATATCACAATCAAGCCGACCAGAACCAACAAGAAGCGCAAGGTGCGCTCGCCAAGCAGCAGGACGGCTTCTTTGCCGTCTCTCTCGCCTTGATCTTTCACTTTCTCCTGGTACCACAAGGTGAAAATATCTACCAGCTTCCATAAGCCAATCACAATCAGCGCGACAATCAGCGCGAAGTAGATCTGCGCCAGCCACTGTTTGACCTCCGGGCTGAGGAACTGAAGTCGCGTGGTGGCAATATATAAGACTGCCAGTCCAAACAGCCAGCGCAGGTAGGGCTTGATCGAGTCGAGATAGATCTCATCATAAGGCGTGGCAGTCCGCCGGGTGATCCTTTTCAAGACAAAGAAAAGACCCCTGGCGATCAGTGTCAGGGTTATCAATACCAAAAGCAATGAGATCACCAGATTGATCCAATCAGCAGCCGATAAACCGAGCAATCGAGTACCTTCCAGATTGGTGGCTTCAACGGCTTGCTGAACGACCGAATAGATCGCTCCGGGAGTGGCGGTCGGCGCCAGGGTTGGGGCGACCAGTAGCTGGTCACTGTTTTGCTCTTGCTGGGGTTCTTCCAACTGAGCTTGGGTATCCAGTGGCTGGGTTGGTGTGATGATACCGGCAGGCGCGGCCGTGATGGTCCCGGATAAGGCGTCAGAAGGCGTCGCCGGTTCAGCCGTCGAGGCTACCGGTGAGGGAACACAAGCGACCTGCCCAATCAGCAGCAGGCTCAAGAAGGCAGTCAAAGCTATCCGAATCTTCATGCTATCGTATTCCTTCCATCGATCTGGCTACAGCCTTGGGGGAAATCCCAATTTCTCCTGAATAATGATAAAGCAATTTGTTGGCGAGTTAACCAACCGATGCCGTCGATTTTGGCGCTGCCGTAATCAGTTTAAACACGCTGATCATAAATACCCAGGCAGGAAAGATTAGCGTGATCCACAAACTTAGATTGACAACCAGCAGCAGGGCCAGTGCTAAGAGATAGGTAATTATTGCCAGCCAGCGCGGCATGAGCCCGGTGCGCAGCCAGATGGTTCCCAGTGAGATCATACACACGCCCGCCATTCGCAAGGCATATATGTTATTGATCTGGAGCATCAGGGCGCGACCAAAGTAAACAATATCTCTACCGAGATAGGCACCACTGTCGATGCGTGCAACGGCGAGAATGCTGCCGGCAATCGCCATCGAGACGAACACCATCGCCAAAAAGAGCAGACTGCTACCGAAGAAAACCGTCGAGAAAAACTTGTCTTCATAATTACCGAGCCGGTCACGCACCACGCCAATGAACCAAAGGAATGCAATGCCAGCGAAAGGCATCAAACCTAATGCAAGGGTGATGTGCCTGGCTCCTTGCTCAACCCAATCAGTCCCGGCAGAAAGGTTTTCAGGGATGGCAGCGCGGAATAACACCAGGCTGGTCGCAAACAGCAAACCAAACAGGATGCCGGCTACTGCAACGGCGCGAGGCGTGGTTAAAACTCTGTATTCTTTCTCGACTCTCATTTCAATCCCACTCCCTTACGTTCGGCTGCTCAATAAATGATGCGTCAATCAGGTGGTAGCATGCATTGCCAGGGGTCCTAATTGCGGTGCCCCTATGCGCGCCATGCATTTTACCCAGCACCGCCCTTGGGCGAGGCATCAAACACGGTCTGGTCGTACCAGTATAGACGCTCGAACAAGCTGCGCGCCTGGCTGCGGAGCTGGTGGAGGTTGCCTACGCCAGCTCTTGAAACGTGATAAATGATCTCATCGATGGTGCTCACACCATCGATTGCCTCGACAAGCCTCATCTCGCTGGCATTGACAGGCAAGAATAAATCGGCATCGCCATGCGCCTGGTTGATTAGCACTGCTGCTGCGCCCGGAGGCAGCCGATTCTTCAAGCTGATGGTTTCCGGTACGCGAATGGGCACATGAGCCAGCCAGTCGTCGTGATCGAACCGTGGCAGTTTTCTGTTGTTGATCAGATCATCTGGATAGACAATCAAATTATGGCGGAGAATGGTACCTCGAAACAGCTCGACGGCAGCATACTGCTCCCTGAGCGGTAACTTCGCCAAGCGGGCGGCGTGAGGTGTCCCTGCCAGGCTGCCGCACTGTGGTAAATAAGGAGCCTGCCGCACCCAGCGTCCAAACGCCAGACCACAGCCCTCGAACAGGTCAAAGAGTTGCGGCACAGTGTAGGCACGATCCTGGGGGTTGAGCAGCGCATCGGCCAGGGCATCCTTGCGCTGGAAATCCGGTGATTCTCCCAATAAGCGCGCCAACGGATGGCTGGGCGGCAGAGCCAACAGCGTGTTCGCCAGGTTGATGATTTCTTCCTCGGAATGACCAATTCCTAAGCGCCGACAGTATTCCTGCAACATGTACACACCCGCCCGGCCATAGGGAGCGTAAACCATCAGGTGCATGACGCCATCGGGCGCCAGGACCTCACGCAAGGCGCGCAGGCCCGCTTGTGGGTCTGGCAGGTGATGCAGCACACCGGTGCAAACGATCTTATCGAAGCGGCGACTTAACTCGCTAACACGCTCGACAGGCAGTTGATAGACTTCCAGATTGGTGAGATGGTATTGGTGTTTGAGCTTCTCGGTGTGGCGAATACTTGTGGCACTTATATCTATGCCAACAACCTGGCAACCCGGCTGGCGCAAGGCATGCTTGACCGCTTGAGAGGTCCCACAACCGGCTACCAGTACTTTCAGATCGGCACGGTAGGATCTGTCCGGCCAATGCAGGTGGAAGTCGGCGCGACGCCTGGAATCATCCTGCCAGCGCTGGCGATAACCATCGAGAGCTTCAACCGGTGGTGGATATGGATGAAGGTCATAAAAAGCCCTCACAGCTGCGCGAACACTGTCACTCCCAGTAGTGAGGTTCTCTCGATCGTCCATTCCACGCGTTGATGGAACAGCCGGGTGCGATACTTCATGGGAGGAGTGTTGCACCCGGCTGTCACTGATACAGCTAGTCGATATTCAAAGCCTGTTCCATCTTAGCCAGCACCTGGTCGACGCTGAAGCTGGCCGGCTTCATGCGCGGCGGAAATTCTTTGAAAGTATCCAGGAATTCCCTCACGATGTACTGCCCTGCATAGGTCAGGTAAACGCGGTCAATCAGCCAATCCCAATACGTATTGGAGGTGATATCTGCCCGCTCGAAGGGATCGGTGCGCAGGTTGAATACCTTGGGGACGCGCAGGAAGACAAATGGCTCAGCCCAGATCTGTACCGTGCCCTGGACACGCTGCTCGGCGAAGACAAACTTCCAATTGTCGTAGCGCAGCCCAACCAGATCGCCGTCATCGGAGAAGTAGATAATGCCCTGGCGCGGACCTTTCTCCTCCTGACCGGTAAAGTAGGGCAAGAAGTTATAGCCGTCGATATGCACCTTGAAGTGTTTGTCGCCGGCCTGGTAACCCTTTTTTAGCTTCTCGGAGATATCCGGATCACCTGCCGCTGCCAGCAGCGTGGGTAACCAATCGGTATGGCTGATGATCTCGTTTGAGACAATGCCTGCTCTGATTTTGCCGGGCCAACGCACCAACTCCGGTACGCGGAAGGCGCCTTCCCAGTTGGAGTTCTTCTCGTTGCGGAAGGGGGTCATGGCAGCATCAGGCCAGGAGTTCATGTGAGGACCGTTGTCGGTGCTGTACATGACAATAGTGTCATCGGCAATTCCCAGCTCATCTAACAGGTCCAGCATCTGACCTACATGCTTGTCGTGTTCAACCATGGCATCATGATAGAAGGACTGCCAACGTCCAGCCTGGCCGAGGATCGTAGCCCAGGTGTGCAAGACGCCCCGAGGGCCGAAGACCTTCTTGAAATTGGGGAAGTCTGACTCCGGCGGGTAGTCTACGTTCTCCGGTTCTTCCTCTGCATTGAGGTGATACAGGTTGCCAAAGAACTCGTCAAAGCCGTGAGCGGTAGGCAGGTATTTGTTTTTGTCGCCAAAGTGGTTCTTGCCAAACTGGCCGGTGGCGTAGCCCAGCGGCTTGAGCAGCTCGGCAATGGTGGCATCCTCCGCTTGCAACCCGATATCCGCACCGGGCATGCCTACCTTTGTAAGACCGGTGCGGTAGGGATTCTGCCCGGTGATAAAAGCGGCGCGTCCGGCGGTGCAGCTCTGCTGGCCGTACGAGTCGGTGAAGCGCATGCCTTCCCTGGCAATGCGGTCGATGTTGGGGGTGCGATAGCCCATCAACCCGTCGCTGTAACAGCTCAGGTTGGTGATGCCGATGTCATCGCCCCAGATGATCAGGATATTTGGCTTACCTTTAGGCATAAACGTTACTCCTTTGCGGATCAAAATTAGAAAGAGATGGAATTAGATAAATCAATCTGTGATTGGTTTAACCGTCGGGCTGACCTGCGAGTCAGCCAGCCCTTGGCGTGTAATCGTTGATCGCGCTTGTGGCGTGGGTACAGTTTTTTGGTTTAGGCTGATGTATGGACGTCCGTGGCATTGCTTGAACTTACGACCGCTGCCGCACGGACAGGGGTCCAGGCGATGAATACCTTTAAAGGCTCGGTCCAGAATTTCCATCACCTCCCTGGCTTCGCGACCACGCCGGAGCAGGCCGGCCATGATCTTCATCGCAAAGTCAACATGGTGGAAAAATTCCTTGAATCCGGTACACAGGTAGTTGAGACCCGGCTCGCCATCCGGTGTCAGGATGAAGCGGTTCTTGGGGCACTCGCCGTGGCAGGCAAAGCGCACATCACAGTCCAGGCAGTAGCGCGGCAGGCTATCGCGTTTATCCTGGCCGAACTTCAGTTGCTGAGGGGAGGCCACCAGCTCAAGCATGTGCTCTTCCTGGATGTTACCTAGTAAGTATTTGGGCTCAACAAAATGGTCGCAGGAGTAGAGATCGCCATTGTGCTCGATTGCCAGGCCGGTGCCACAAGTTTCGTCAAAGACACACATACCGGAGGTTCTCCTGCCCATCCAGTTGCTCAGGGTGGCCTCAAAGGTCTGTACAAAAATGGAGCCCACATCATGGCGCACCCACTCGTCAAAAATGGCGCACAGGAAGCGGCCAAACTGCTCCGGCAACACCGAGCGATCTGAGACTTTATCACCTTCCTGGATGATGGTAAGCCCGTCGGCATTGATCCGCTCGACCACCGGGATAAACTGCATCCAGGTCGTGCCGATGTCGTCGCGCAGGGACCGATAGACTTCTAGGGGATAGTCAGCGTTGACGCGGTTAACCGTGGTCAACACGTTGTACTCGACACCATATTTCTGCAACAGCCGCAAGCCGCGCATCACTTTGTCAAAAGTAGGTCTACCACCCTTGTCCACCCGATAGACGTCATGTAGCTCGCGCGGCCCATCAATGCTAATGCCAATGAGAAAATCATGTTCCTTAAAAAAAGCCCCCCATTCGTCATCCAACAGGGTGCCGTTGGTCTGCATGGTGTGCAAAAAGGTCATGCCCGGGCGGCGGTATTTCTCGACCAGGGTCATCACCCGCCGATAGAAATCCAGTCCCATCAGGGTTGGCTCGCCCCCCTGCCAGGCGATGTTCACCGCGTTCGTCTGGTGCGACTCGATAAGCTGACGAATATACTGCTCCAGCATCGAATCGCTCATGCGGAACTTGCTGCCGGGATACAGCACCTCCTTGTCGAGGAAGAAGCAATAGGCGCAGTCTAGGTTACAGGCGGCACCGGTAGGCTTAGCGAGCAGGTGGAAAGCGGGCGGCGCGTTGGCAGGGCGGGACGGTGCGGTGGGAACAGGCGTCACTGAGATGGGCGATTGCATTCTTTGAAATATCCTGGTGATTCCGGATTAATACAAAACCTGTTTGCGCAACTCCCAGAACTTCATCATCGACGGCTCACCGGGTCGGCGAGGAAACAAGAAGCAGGGGGTATAAGTCACCTGCAAGTTACGCAGGGCAAACATCGGTTTGGGCGGCTGTTGGATGCAGGGATTATTCGGATAGACCGGGTCCCAAGGTTTGGTATAAAGGGAGCGCAAGGTGTACTGGCCGCGCACAATCTCAAAAGTACGGGTGGCGGGTGTCTCACGGCTGCCCTTAGGGACGGTGAAATAGTAGGTAATCGTGTCTTGCTCTTCTTTCTCCGTCCACTTCCCCGCGGTCAACAGATCGATGAAGCTCTCTCCAGGCTCGACAGCCGTGCCAGTAATCCAGATTGCCAGTGCGTAGCCCGACTTGTTAATAACTGTGAAGCGGACCTTTACCGGACGGTCCGCTCCGATCATGAACAAGGACAGCAGCGAAATGGCGATCAGCAATTTTTTCATCTTATTCCAATCTTACCATGATATCTAGCGGAATATGCCAAAATGAAGAGAGGGTGCCGCCTCCAAGGCAAGCATCCTCTCAAGATACTAGCTAAACACCTAGCCAGTTGATCAGCAGATCTGGCTACTTGGTGAAGCGCATAGTTCCAGCACCCGCAGCCAGAGCAATGTTCATCCGATTGTCGTTCAGAGTGAAGGAGGCTGCGCTTTCCAGGAGTTGGAGATATTTAGACGACAGCGAGCCTTCCCCGCAGTTATTGTCGGTGATGGAGAGCACGTCAATGGTCAGAGAATTGCCACTGCGGCTGTATGAACCGCTGGCCGTGTTACAGTCGGCTTTCATCTGGGCAGTGCCATCCGGCAGAAGCTGCAGGGTGTAACGATCGGGGTCATCCGGTGCGAGTGAGCTGCCATCCGAGCCCTGGTAGCTGATCCAGTACCATACTGGTCCAATCGGTCCGTTAGCCGGGATCGGAGTTCCGGTACCGACAGCCACGACCGTTGGACTGAAGTTCATAGTTCCCTCATTAGAGAACAGTGCCAGCACGTTATTCTGAACGGCATAGGCATAAGAGGCATTCAGGTAATTGATAAACTGGTTGGAAAGCGAGCCGGCCTGGCAGGCAGCCTGGGTAGTGGCGGTCACCTGAATGGTGATCTGGGTGCCAATGGTCTGGTAAGTACCGCTGGCTTTGTTGCAGTCCGCCAGGACCTTGAGCTGCCCACCCGACAGGAACTCCAGCATATAGTTATCATACTCGGTGATGGACGTTTGGCCGCCGCTGGCGTTAATAAAGGTGCGCCAGTACCAGGAGGTGCCGGATAGGTTCGGCCCGGCAGGGACCGGCGTAGAGGTGGGCGGGAGGGCGCCAATACGGATGGATTTATACATGCTGTCCAGCGAGTTCAGATCGGGGGTGAAATCGGTCGGGGCAGTCGCCTCGAGAGCGGCAACGGTATCTGCCAGGTACTTGTTCGGGTCCGTCTGGATAGCGGTCATAGTTTCCGGCGGCACATCCGCGGCGGTATTGGGCAGTGAATTGGACGCCACAGGATAGACAAAGGAGACATACTGTTGCCCATCGGTGGACAGGCCCTGGAAGAAATAGTAGAGCCGGTCATTGGTGATCGGCGAGACATCCTGGCTGTAGGAAGCAATAAAGGCGATGCCAGAGCCACCGGTGAAATCAATGTATTTCACTTTGGCATGCAGCGACTGGACAGCGTTAATGCCCGGCAAAACCGGGATTCCCCCTTCGATTTCGGCTGGCCGTTCGGTCAGCAGCTGCTGCAAGGTTTGAATATTGTCTTGAACCAAACTTACCCCGGCCTGGGCGTACATCGATAGATAAGCCTGCACCGGCAGGATGCGCCCCTGACGCTGGTTGATGTCAAACATATTTGGGTTGACCTGATCCTGGTCAAAAGTCACCAGCAAATGGGGCGGCATACCGTTCAGACTGGCCGGGATGTTGGGATCGTAAGGAGTACCCGCCACTTGTGACCAGTTGGCTGTGCCGAGGGCAGCTGGCGGTGTCACCGAGAACTCCTCCGGTTTCAGCACACCTGCTGCAGAAGGATCCACCGGTGCTACGGTGGGCAAGAGCGTAGGGGATGGAATCGGTGTCTCGGTAGGGATGGGGGAGGGAGTCGGGGAAGGCTCCTGGGTGGCCGTAGGGGGAACCTGGGTCGGCGTGGCCGTTGGAGCAGCCGGCTCCAGGGCGCCGCAGGCCGCGCCCAAGATTGCTACGACCAGCAGCA
>JAGDMX010000131.1 GCA_017860725.1 Chloroflexota bacterium
TACCTATTGAGCGCCTTCAGGCTGTTTAATATAGGCATGAAAGGCAATGGAATGATTGCATACTTGAAAACCAAACCTTATGCGCTCCATCGTGACGAAGGGCAAAAACACCAGCTAATTGGAGCAATGATTTTAGTAAAGGCGTCTTCGGAACAAACGGGCGGAGTATTCAACCTGTTTGAGGTTTCTTGCTCACCCGATTTTGCCACGACATTTCACAACCACTACGCTGAAGATGTGGCGATCTATGTTTTGGAGGGCGCGCTGACCTTTTTTTGGGGCAGTGAGAAAAAAGGAGCAGTGGCTGGTTCGTACTTTTTTCTACCGCGCGGTATACCGCATGGTTTTCGTGTGGAAGGCTCAACACCCGCGCAGATTTTATATCTGACCATCCCGGCGGGTTTCGATCGGTTCGTGATTGAACAAGAACAGCCAGCTAAAAAATCCGAATCAGAGATGGCTGCAGCCCGACACAAAATCGAGATCCTGGGGCCGTTACCGGAATAACCCGCTGATGGTTACTCAATCAAAAAAACAAGGTTGTCAGCAGAACGCAAGTTGATTCAAATTTCGAAAGGAGTTGCTAGATCATGAACACAAAATCAATTCTGTTAGCTTACGCAAGCCGGTATGGCTCGACGCAGGAAGTTGCCGAGACCATCGCCGCCGCACTGCGCGAAGCCGGGCTCGAGGTCGAACTTCAGCCCATGCAAGAGGTCAAGAGTCTGGATAACTACGCTTCGGTCGTGCTGGGAGCAGCGATCTACAATGCCAAGTGGCATCCAAACGCACACCAATTTCTGTCACAGCATCAGGAAGCACTCAGGCAGCGCCCCGTAGCGATTTTCGCGCTCGGCCCCCTGAGTACAGGCGAGACAGCCATGCTGAGATCGCGCCGCCAGCTTGATAAAGAGCTTGAGAAGTATCCCTGGCTGAAACCAGTGGCCCTGGAGATATTCGTGGGGAAAATAGACCCGGCAAAGCTGAGCTTCTTTGAAAGGTTAGGGACCACTGCCAGTGACCACCGTGATTGGAAGGCCATCCGCGCCTGGGCTAGCTCCCTGGCTGCGCAGTTGCAGCAAGCCGAGAAATTGTTCCATCCAGCCTGAAACTGGACCAGTCCCCGTCACCCACAATTCGGACGATAGGGATTGGCGGAGATTTACTACCCGCTTATGCCAGGTAGACAGCTAAAGGAGACATCGACAATGGAAACAGAAGCTATGTCAAAGGAAATTGAGATTCACGGTCATTGCGATCCACGCTTCTCATCGGTGAAGGAAGCATTCGCCGACAACTTCAGATATAGCGGAGATATCGGAGCTTCTTTTGCTGCGACCATCGATGGCAATTTTGTTATCGACATCTGGGCAGGTTATGCCGACGCCGGTCGAATGCGCCCGTGGAGGCGCGACACGTTGGCCTGCTTGTTTTCAACGACAAAGACGATGGCGGCTCTGTGTGCACTGGTACTGGTCGATCGCGGCCTGCTTGACCTGGATGCCCCGGTAGCCAGATATTGGCCGGAATTTGGGCAGGCTGGCAAACAGGGTATTCCGGTCAAGTATCTCCTGAGCCACCAGTCCGGCCTGGCTGGATTTGATGAACAGATACCAGTCGAAGCATTGTTCAATTGGGAACGTATCGTCAGCCTGTTGGCTGCACAGAAACCCTGGTGGACGCCTGGCACGCAGTGCGGCTATCATGCGATTACGCAGGGTTACCTGGTGGGAGAAGTGATCCGGCGTATAACTAACAGAACTGTCGGCAGGTTCTTCCGGGAGGAAATAGCCGGTCCACTCCAGGCAGACTGTCAAATAGGTCTTGCGCAAACAGATGACAGCCGCGCTGCCGAGATGATTCCCATGCCGATGTGGCAACCTGGGGACCCGCACTATGTAAGCTCTGGTTCCTTGCCAGAGATGCAGCAGAAATCGATGTACCCTCTGGTCGACCAGAACAACCCTGTCGCCGTCAGCCGTTCACGAGCCTGGCGAGACGCTGAGATTCCATCTGCCAATGGCTACGGTAATGCCCGCTCGGTGGCGCGAATGGCTTCAGCGCTGGTTAGTGGTGAGGTCGATGGCACACGGCTACTCAACTCGTCCACCATTGAAAAAGCGTTTCAGGAGCAGTGCCACGGTACTGACTTTATTCTTGGGCTGCCTGTTCGCTGGGCGCTCGGGTTTATCCTCACCAGCAAGGAAACGCCAGTCGGACCGAATCCTCGAACGCTGTTCATGGGTGGAGGGGGTGGTTCGGCGGTCCTTATTGACCGCGATGCCCGACTGAGCCTGGCCTATGTCATGAACAACTGCATCGGATCCGTGGTGGAAGGAGACGATCGTGCACTATCACTTGCTAGAGCCCTGTATGCTGCTCTTTAGTGACTTAGAATCGAATCTCGAACAAAGGAGTTTACGATGAAAAAGATTTTGAAATGGACTGCGATTGTACTCGGTGGGCTGATCGGCCTGGCTTTGCTGACAGGCCTGGTGCTGTACCCCAGCGGCAAGGAAAAACTCAGTCGCTCTTACCCAAACATCCCGGTCGAGAAGGTCAATATTCCCAACGACTCCGCTGCTGTCTCCGATGGCAGGCACATCGCCATCATTTGGGGTTGTACCAAATGTCATGGCGAGGCCTTAAGCGGTATGCTGCTTACCGACGACCCATTACTCGGTACTATTCCGGCCACCAACCTGACTTCCGGCAATGGTGGTATTGGCGGATCGTATGCTGATGTGGATTGGATTCGTGCTATTCGCCATGGAGTCAAGCCGGACGGACGAGTCGAAATCTTCATGAATGACTACTCGACCATGAGTGATCAGAATTTAGGTGACTTGATTGCCTACCTCAAACAAATCCCGCAGGTTAATACAAATTATCCAGCGATGCAGTATGGCCCGATCGTACCCCTCGCACCTGTGGTTGGAATATATACACCAGCGGCAGAATTGATGGATCATAGCGCAACGCGTTCAGCGGACCCTGCGCCAGGCGCCACGCTCGGATATGGCAAATATCTTTTTGCGATTTGTACTGAGTGCCATAGTGCAACCTTGGCTGGCAAACTGGAGAACTGGAGGCAAGAGGATTTTGTCCGTGCTTTACGGACAGGCGTTTTGCCGAATGGAAAACCGATTAATCCGGCGATGTCCTCGAAAACCTTCAGCGAGATGAATGATACGGAGTTAATCGCACTGTGGCTGTACTTGCAGAGTTTGCCGCCGCTGAATTCCCGAAAATAAACATGCAGCATCTCGAGCAATAATAAACAAGCACTTAGAAGACAGAAGAAGTATAGAAGGAGTAAACGATTGACGACTATTCAATTGCCTTGTTCTTACACATCGTTGGCGCACTGGGACTATTCGTGGCGCTTGGTCTAGAATGGACTGGCCTTTGGCAAATACGGAGCGCCTCGGCCCCCGTGCAGGTTCGTGGATGGATGGGCGTCCTTAAAAGCGACCGTAGGGTCGGATTTGCCTCCATGCTGACGGCAGTCATCTCTGGCATCTATATGATGGCGACGGACTGGGGCGGCGTTTCATAGATCTATGTGACGCTGGGGCCGCTTGTCCTTGTGATCATACTCGCGGTTACACTCACCGGCCCACGCATGGCGACCATTGGGCGGGCCCTTGCCTCGGAGAAGGCACCGCCATCGCAAACCTTCCACAGCCTGGCGAACCACCCACTCCTGTGGATCTCCATCCAGACCCGAGCGACCATTGCCCTGGGTATCGTCTTTCTAAAAACCGCCAAACCCGGCTTAGCCGGTTCGTTGATCACGATCGGTGTAGCTATCGTTCTCGGCATTGCCTCAGCGCTGCCTATACCCCGGCGTGAGCGAGCATCAGAAGGGTCGGCTGACTGAGTTGTGTTCATCACAAGGAGAGCAGGTTTGTGTAGAAAACGGCTTTACCGTTTTCAACACAAAATATGGCTTTCATGTCAGCCACTTGCCCTTTCCTCAAACATCATTTCTCGAATGAACAGTATGCTCGATCCACGCTGGCCGGCTGTGGCAGAACGGATCCTGATTTGGCTGAAAGAACAGAATCTGTTTGGTGAAACCAAAGTTATAATTAAAAGAGCCAATTATAGACGTTTCTTTGTCTGAAAAGAAAGCGACTCATTTATCCCTATATAAATTCCTATTTATAAACCAGGAGGGTGTGCGATGATTACTTTGGAAGAACTTGACCAAATTTCCAAAAGCCCCCTTTTCGAAGCATTTGACCCACCTGCCTTGGAGGCGTTGCGATTGGAGTTAATCCCGCTCTCGCTTGAACCAGGCCAGGAGTTATTCCACCAGGGCGATCCCGGAGACAGTCTTTACATTTTATTGAGCGGCCGTTTGAGTGGTACGGAGTGCTACATCCTGGCTGAAGAACCTTATATTTTTGTGCTTTCCCCGGGGACATGTTTCGGCGAGCTTGCCCTTCTAACCGGGCAGCCGCGCGCTGCCACGATCTCCGCGTTGGAGTCCAGCCGGCTGGCGAAACTATCCCGCCAGGGATTGGAACAGCTTGTCGAGAAGTACCCAATGTTTATTGAAACATTGAACAGGCAGTTAATCCCGATTAGGAGACATCTTGCCCTGGTGCATCTGTTCGGCGATCTGTTCAGTATTAAAGATGACACGTTCATCGACGAGTTACAATCTCAGCTTGAATGGATTCATTTGGGGAATGGCGAAATCCTTTTCCGGGAAGGCGATCCCGGGGATGCAATGTACTTGATTGTAAGCGGACGGCTTCGATTTGTCACCTCAGATAGAAAAGGGGGAGAGCGAATGCTTGGTGAGGCTTCCGCCGGAGAATATTTGGGAGAGTTCGCCCTGTTTACCGACGAGCCACGCACCGCTACAGTCTATGCAGTTCGAGCCTCGGAATTGCTTTGTATCAACCGATCTATGTTTGAACGCATCGTCGAACAATGCCCAATGATCATGATCCACCTCACCCGGTCGATTATCAAACATAGTCGGCAGAGCATCGAAAAGGGCAAGCATAAAGGGTTGACCACTCGAAATATCGCCTTGGTTCCTATCCGGCCTGAAGTACAGATCAGCGTGTTTACCCACGACCTGGTACAGGCGCTTTCGACCAATCATTCAGTGCTGTTCCTGAACGCTGACCGCCTTAATGACCTCTACGGGCTACCCCATGCAGCTCAGTCTAGCCTAAACTCTCCGCTCCACAGCTATATCACCGCCTGGTTGAACGAGCAAGAGCAGAAGTACGCCATGGTGATTTATGAGACGGATTCAAACTGGTCGCCCTGGACTGTGCGCTGTTTGGAGCAGGCCGATTGCATCTTGCTTATCGGTGAATCAGGGATGGATTTTAAGCCAGGAGAGATGGAAAAAAAGATCCGCGGTCGGGCTTTGAAAGCCCAGGTCGAGCTTGTCCTGCTCCACCCCAGTAACCAAAAGCAGATTGCAGGCACTGCCAGATGGTTGGCAAATCGGACAGTGAGAGCTCATCACCATGTGCGCCAAAATCATGCCGGAGATATTCAACGCCTGGCGCGCCGTATTTCCGGAGGCGCGGTCGGTCTCGTATTAGGTGGGGGTGGGGCGCGTGGTTTTGCTCACCTCGGCGTCATCCGCGCCCTAGAAAAGCAGGGGATTCCCTTCGATATGGTGGGTGGCACCAGCATGGGGGCATTATTGGCTGCTGCCGCTGCTTTAGATTATGACTATGAAACAACGCTAGAATTATCCAAAAAATTTGCCTCTCCACTAAAATTATTCGACCCCACACTGCCGGTGGTCTCCTTCTTCCGCAGCGAAAAAGTCACGCGTGTTTTGCAAACGGTCTTCAAGGACATTCAAATCGAAGATTTGTGGCGTCCGTACTACTGTGTTGCCAGCAACTTGACTAAAGCCACGGAAAAAGTTCACCGGAGCGGGTCGTTGTGGGAAGCCGTCCGCTCCAGCCTTGCCATCCCCGGGGTCTTTTCACCGGTACTGTACGAAGGTGATTTGCTGGTCGATGGTGCAGTACTCAACAATTTACCTGTGGATGTCATGGTTGAGCTCTCTCAAGGAGGTCCAATCATCGCGGTGAATGTTTTCCCGGAGGTGGATCTGGAGCGGCATTATGGCTTCGGGCCGAGTGTCTCTGGGTGGGAAGCATTATTCACTAAAGTAGTTCCTCTGCCCGCGCAATTCCACCAGAAGTCCGAACCCCCGTTGATTTTTGAGAACCTGCTGCGCGTCCTTGCCTTGAATGATGTCCACCAGGCCCGGGAAAAACGCGACAGTTGCGACCTTTATATCAACCCACCAGTAGAACGGTTCGGTTTGCTTGAGTTCCAGTCTTACGCAGAAATTATAGAAGTAGGATACAACTCAGCAATGGAGGTTATAACCGCCAATCCGGACAAACTATGCTGGAGCCAGACGGAGCTGAGCCGCCCTGCCTCTCCTCCGGTCATCCAGCTCGAGCGGGTGCTTTCTGATCTAGGATCGTTCCTCGCTACTCTGAAAGAAAGAACGAATTAATCCCTCATTGACCTTGGGCTGTCTACCGATTCCGGGTAGAACCAGCCCGGAGGATTTGGCTGAGAATGATCCGGTGCAAAACGCAACAATCAGATAAAATTGTAACCACGAAGAAATCCCTGGGCAGGGGGGTGCCCCATCCTTAATTGTTGCAGCGAGTGACTTTAGAGCGTGCCTCCTTTTTCCATCTCAATATCTGACCCGGCGTTTGCCGCAGATATCACCCGAGCCGCTAGCACACAGACCTATTACACCATCCGGTTCCTGGCCGATAATAACCTGGTTGACGACGCCTATCGCGCCTACGCTTACTTCCGATGGGTAGATGATTGGATCGATGGAGATGCACGCCCACGCGCAACCC
>JAGDMX010000132.1 GCA_017860725.1 Chloroflexota bacterium
CCCAATCAGGTCGTGGTTTGTATCAGCGATCAAGGACCGGGGATTGCTCCGGATGACATCCCGCATGTGTTTGACCGTTTTTACCGTGCAAAAGAGGCTTCACGCCGGACGAAAGGCGCTGGTTTAGGGTTATACCTGGCCAAAGCCGTCATCGAGGCGCACGGTGGTCGCATCTGGGTGGATCCGAAACCCGGGGATGGTGCCCGAATATGTTTTTCTCTGCCGCGTGAAACCCGGCAAAGGGAATGGTAATTACTTTGAATATTGGAGAGAAGAATGCCCAAGACGCGGATTAGTTGTCCAAATTGTCGTCAGCCCGTAGTAGCAGAGATCGACCAGTTAATTGACGTCGGTCAAGATCCCAGCGCCAAGCAGCGCTTGCTCTCAGGCGCATTCAACCTGATCCAGTGCCCAACCTGCGGTTACCAGGGGAGCGCTGCGACAGTGCTGGTGTATCATGATCCTGCCAAAGAGCTGCTGCTGACTTACGTTCCTCCTGAGATGGGACTTCCCATGAGCGAACAGGAGCGCATGCTGGGAGGATTAATCAACCAGGTGGTCAACCACCTGCCGCAGGAGAAACGAAAAGCCTACTTGCTTCGACCGCAAACGATGTTAACGGCTCAGTACCTGGTGGAGAGAGTCCTGGAAGCTGACGGCATAACCAAGGAGATGATCCAGGCGCAACAGCAGCGGTTGTTGTTATTACAACGACTGGCGAGCGCCTCTTCCCCGGAGGTGCAGGCTGAGATTGCCCGACAGGAAAACGCATTAATCGATGGCGAATTTTTCACCCTGCTTCATCGCTTGATGGAAACTGCTGCCATGTCTGGGGACCAGGCCTCGGCGAAAAAATTAGACGAGCTGCAAAATACTTTGCTGCAAGAGACCACATTTGGTAAAGAGCTCTTAGCCCAATCCCAGGAAGTTCAGGCTGCGGTCCAATCGCTGCAGGCTTTGGGTAAAGATCTGACTCGGGAGAAGCTGCTTGAGCTGATGATCGATGCGCCCAATGAGACTCGTCTGCAAGCCCTGGTCAGCCTGACTCGACCGGCGTTGGATTATAGCTTCTTTCAGGCGCTCAGCGACCGCATCGATCGGGCGCGTGGTGATGGGCGCAACCGGCTGGTCGACCTGCGCGCCAGTTTATTAGAGTTTACCCAGGAAATCGATAAGCAAGTAGAGGAACGCCGGGCAGCGACCAGAAAACTGCTCGACTTGATCCTCGATTCGCCTGAGCCGGAAGAGACTCTCATGCAGAATCTACCGGCTATCGATGAGTTTTTCATGCAGGAAATACAATCTACTCTGGAAGCCGCCCGTAAGCAGGGTGACTTGGAAAAGATCGCCAAAATTCAAACGGTTGTGGATATCCTCAACCAGATGAGCACTGCCTCGCCTGAGATAAAAATGATTGAAGAATTACTCGATGTGCCGGATGGTGACCAGCAAGCTGAAACCTGGCATAAGATCTTGAGTAATGACCCGCAGTTAGTTACACCCGATTTCTTAAATACCCTGGCGGGTGTAGCCTCTCAGGTGCAGGAGAGTGGCGATGAAGTGCTGGCCGCGCGGGTTAAGAATCTCAACCGGCTGGCGATTCGCTTCTCTATGGAGCGCGAGATGCGTGGAGGCTGATGGTCAGTTCGCCTTGACCAGTGGATTTTCCAGGCGCAGCCCGTGACCTCTGACGGTCTTAATGTAATCGAAGTGCGGATCTAAGCCAGCCAGGCGCTCCCGCAAGCGGCGAACCAGGGCATCGAGAGCCTGTTCGGATATTTCATAAGATTGTTCCTGCCCCCAAATTTTCGTCACCATGGCTTCTCTGGAGACGACTTCACCGGCGTTGTCGTACAACAGCTCCAGCAGCAGGTACTGGGAGATGGAGAGTGGGGGCAGGAGTTCTATCTCTGTCACGGATAAGTTGGGGGGGCCGTCTTGAGGAATACCCACCCACACCCGGTGGGAGCGTTTCTCCAGACGCAGACGCCGGCTGGTTGCGTGGATTGCTGAAGCAACCGGGCTGGAATCTGGTTGCGAGCTGTTGGTGGCGGGCGCGGGTTGCCCGATGACATGGGACATACCTGCGCTGAGAGGCAGAGTCGCATCGGAGCTGAGGAATACAAATTTCTGTGCCAGGGCAATTTGGATCACATCGCCATCTTGAAGCAAGACTTTGTCCTGGATCGGTTGTCCATTCCGGTGGGTGCCGTTTTTGCTGCCTAAATCCTCCAGGTAAATCCCGTTGGGAGTGACGGCCAATTGGGCGTGGTGCCGGGATACCTGTCGATCTTGAATGACGATATCACAGGTTTCCTCCCTGCCCAGCACGACCGTTGCTTTGATCGCCCACTGCTGGCCGTTTAACGGGCCGGTTTGAGCGATTAATAAAGCCGCCTCATCCCGATATGCGTCCATACTCTATCGCCTCCCCAGGTATAATATCATAAAGGTTGTGCGCCGTCATGGGCGTATTGATGAGAAGAGAAAAATGCCAACGCCGTTAAAATCCGGAGAGATCCTCCGCGAGCGTTACCGTATCGATCATATCATTGGCCAGGGTGGGATGGGGAGTATTTACCTGGCTGACGATCTCCGTTTGCAGGGCCGGCAGTGCGCGCTGAAGGAGATTGAGCACGATCGGAGTTTACCGGAAGATTTGCTCCAAGAATCCCGCGACCAGTTTTTCCGGGAGGCAACGGTCCTGGCGCGCCTGGATCACCCGAACTTACCCAAGGTCTCGGATTATTTTTCGATTGGTGATCGCGATTACCTGGTCATGGATTATGTGCCGGGTAGGGATTTACGGGCGATTATGGAAGATGCGCGCCAGAAAAAAAACTTCCTTCCTGAGGCTGACGTTCTTGGCTGGGCTAACCAGCTGGCAGATGCCTTAATTTTTTTGCACAGTCAAAATCCACCAATTTTGCATCGAGATATCAAGCCCAGTAATCTCAAACAGACCCCGAGCGGGTTGCTAAAGCTGGTTGATTTTGGGTTGGTGAAAATCCTTGCTTCGGATGAAATTACGATCACGGTGCTCCAGGGGCGGGGTACCATCCTGTATACACCGCTTGAGCAGTATGGGGGGGATACCGGGCACACCGATGCGCGTAGTGATATCTACGCTTTTGGGGCGACTCTGTATCACCTGCTCACCAACCAATCACCGCTGGAGGCCCGCGAGCTATTTCTCCACCCGGAGAAATTGGTCCCGCCGCGCGAGATCAATCCTCAGATCAGCGCACGCACCGAGCGCGCCGTGTTATGGGCGATGAACCTGCACCCGGATGAGAGACCGCAGGATGTCATGACCTTTAGACAGGCTTTGCTGGGCGATGCCGAACCCATCACTCGACCACGCGTCAAGCCTCCAGCCCCTTCTCTGGTAGACCTCTTAACCTCACCGGTTGAATTGACCTTAATGATCCTCACCGGAGGATTGCTGCTGTTTAGCTTGCTGATGACCTTGTTGAAGTAAGTTCAGCCCCGCTTCATGATTTCCGAGGCGAGGCAACCTGCTGCCAGACGACGGTCAATCCAAGCCCGATCAGGGCACCGGCAATGCTGACCAGAATGACGGTCCGCAATGCCGACTCTTCCAGCACTTGAGCGCTGCCTGGCAGACCGAGCGCCAAGTAGCTGTATGCCAGCAGCCCACCGACCATAGCCAATAAGGCTGCCCGCAAGCCCCAGCGTGCTTCTTTCATGGCGACAAAAGCCCGATAGGAGAGCAAGCTGACTCCGGCAGAGACCAGGATCGCCCAGGCCCAGTCGCCAATTTCAGGATGGGACGGTGGGCTCTCTCCCCCGGGAAAAGGTGAGGCGGTTGATTCGGTCGCCGCGGGAGTGACGATTTCTGTTGTCGAGGCTGCGGTGCCAGCCGGTGTCAGGGTGGCTTCGCCCGGCGGGACTGGAATACTGAGAACCACGAACTCGGATTGGGCCGGCTGACTGCTGGCTCGAATCACCAGAGTCCCCGCCGCTGCAACGGTATACTCGACCGCTCCCACACCGTCTGTGGAAGTGGTCAACAGCAGGGTTGGATTGGCTTCTCCGCCGATACTGAACAGAAACTCAACCGGTGTCCCATCGGGAATTTGACGCCCGTTATTGTCGTAGATCACGCCGGTTTGTACCCTGATGAGATCACCAACCTGTACTTCCGGGACCTGCCCAGGTCCAACCGGTGTCGGTTGGATGGGAGATTGAGTCGATAGGAGTCTGACGGTCAAGGGGATAACCTGGTCGGCATCTGGAAACAGAGCTTCATTGATATCATAATTAATCCCCGGAACAGAAACCGGTAAGGAGCCCACCGGTTGTAGGTTATCTTGGAAGAGCAGGTACGTCGCCACATCGATAAAGGCAGGCATCTTGCTGTACAGACCATAATAGGCGGTCAGCTTGGAGATGTCGGTTTCATCCAGGAAGTAAGGGGCATTAAAAGCAAAGACGATCAATTTCTTTTCTTGAATTAAGTCCAGTCGCTCAGACAGGAAGCGGCTGAGGGTCAGAAAGGATGGCTGTTCATCACTGGCATCCAGCATATTAAATACAATCCAGTTGGCGTTCGTTAAATCTTGCTCGAGCCTCCGGCTTTGCCCGGAAAGATTCCCTGTTTGAGATTCATTGAGCAAGGTGTCTAACGCTGCCAGAGAGTAGGATTTCAAATTCTCTGGCAGTACCTGACCGGTACCTTGGGGTCCATAGCGGCCCAGGATGATCTCCTCCATGGCTTTTTCTGGGATCAGGGAAAACTCTTCACAGCTGGTGCATTGAGAGCCGGTGCGCGTGTCGCTGATTATCACAATTTTGTCGTTGTCTGCCGGTGGGTTGCTGAGGGTATCAGCCAGCTCTACCTGACTCGGGCTGATCAAGGTGGCAGCCTGCTGGGCAGTATCAAAGGTTAGGGAGCTGGATGGCTCGATCTGCGCCAGCTCGCTTTCGGTGGGCACCACCTCGTATAGCAGGAAGTCTTCATACAGCTTATATTTCAGGGTGAGAATTCGCAGCACGGCCTCATCAACCCGTTGGGCAAAAGCCTGGTCCTCGTTATATTTTTGACTCAAGAAACCGAGAGTCTCTATCGCCGCTTCGTGCGAAACAAGGGTACCGGATGAGAAATCCGATACGTACAGCATGTCGTTACCCGCTAAGAATGCATCCAGCGCAACTCTCCGGGTGATGTCATAACGCTGGTCGGTAAACTGGTAAAAATCGCGCAGAGCCTGGCTGCCCAGATCATCACTTACTACCAACCCGCCCTGGCTGCGCCATCTTTCGAGCGACGGCAGCTGCATGACCAGATTGAAGGCCTGCTGGTCAAAGGTGATCGGTTTCGTGGTGATGCGAATGTTTCCTTGTAAGCCCTGATAGCGAATATGTGTCGCAAGCAAACCGTCCGCAGTTGCGTCATAATTTGGCGCCCCCCCGGTTACCGCAAAGAAGGGTGTCAGCTCGATGCTTTTTAGCTCCTCTAAGGTTTTGCGGATGGTTGAAATCTCATCATCTACCGATCGATCCGAGCTTCCGAGACCGGGGAAATTCTTGGCGATCACGGCGACCTTGCCGCCGCTACCCTGATGGACTCCTTCGATATAAGCCTGCCCTAATTTGCTAACCCAGTAAGGATCGCCTCCGAAAGTGCGCGTTCCCAGGTCATTCGCCACGGGTACAAATTGCGTCTCCAGGACATCCAAAGAAGGCCCCAGGAGTAAGTTGACGCCAAGGTTAGCTAAATCTTCTCCCAACGTACTGCCGACCTGCCTGGAAAGATCGGGCTGCCAGGTTGCCCCGATCGCCATTTGATTCGGCAGGGGCGTTAAGCCACTCAGGATTTGATCGTAAGCGTACCCGTCCCCTTCTTGAGCGATGCCGATAAACAAAGGGATATACTCGGGTACGACAGCTTGTTCATCCGATGGAATGTCCTGGCTGACCTGGGAGGCTGTCCAGCGGTTGATCTGGTGCTGGCGGATCATGTTGTAGACTTGCTCGACGGTGGTGCCCAGCGCAGGATCGTCAGCCGGGATATTATTGTTTTTTGCCGATAAGACAACCCCACCGATGTTGTATTGGGTGATTAACTCAAAAATACTGGATTCAGGGCCAATATCCGTCCCCTTGAACGTAACCAGGAAAATCTGGCCAATCTTCTGCTCCGGCGTCATGCGCGCCAGTAGATCGGCTGCTTTTTGCCGGGCTTCATCGATCTGAATTGAGCTGCTCTGTGCAGCCAAAGCCCGGGCTTGCGTGACAAAAAATAGGGCAGTGATAATCAGGCAGAGCCAATTCCGGAGAGGTTTTTTAGCCATAAGTTCAGCGCTGTGGCGCAGGGTTACACACGTATTCAGCCCCAGGATTGCTAAGTTTGACTTTCTTGAGCGATGATGGTTTGCAGCAGCTCTCTGCGAGGCGACCCGCTCATTGATTCCAGGTTGCGGATGCCAAGCGGGTCGATCTCCTCGCGCAGCAGGTAGAGCTCTTCCTCGGTTGGCAGAGGGGTGTCGTGCACATCGGGAGCTACTTCCAGGGTAAAACCGGTGCGTGCCTGGATGCGTTCCACGGTCACACCGGGATGGTGGCTGACCAGGCGCATCCGCTCGTTGGCAAAGTCAAACTGCCCAAGATCGCTCACCAAAAAGCCGGGTCCTTTTCCATATTTGCGGGCCGGGTGATAACCCATCCCGGATATAAAATCCACCTTTTCAACGAAGGTGACCCGTGAATGGCGTGGAACATACAGGCAGATATCACTGAGGATGGGAGTGACATCGGGAATCCCTCCGCTACCCGGCAGGCGCATTCTTGGGTGATGGTAATCCTGACCAAAGGCAATATTATTGAAATTGCCACAGGCATCGATCTGTGCCGGGCGGAA
>JAGDMX010000133.1 GCA_017860725.1 Chloroflexota bacterium
CAAGCCAAGAACAAGAAAAGTGGCAAGAAGAAGAAAAAAGAATAAGAGCACATAACCAACACATAAACTACAAGGTCCAAGGGGCATTTTAGACAAGGATCTCCTTAAACCAGATAAGCAGCTATTTGGAGAACAGACAATGCGCCTGGTGGCCTGCTCAGTGAGAGATTGGCAGCAAAAATCCCACTACGAATCCCTTGTCGTACATCCCCATCATTCAACTGTACCCACAAACTGGTTATTGACAGCCAGTCTAAATTAATATATATTTAAGCTTGTGGGAGCGCTCCCAATTCTTGCCAAAACCAGTTGTAAATTTACCAAAAAATTACTATTTTATTGGTATTTCACACATAAATCGTCTAATTATTATCTCGGTCACCTGAGAGCGCTCTCAACAACGGAGTTCATGGTCTGATGGGTCTTAACCCAAAGCTGACTCTAGAGGATATCGCTCGCATGAGCGGCGTTTCCCGTTCTACCGTTTCCCGGGTTATTAATCAACAACCGAATGTAAGCGAACCTGTCCGTCAGCGAGTCATGGACGTTATTCACCAAACCGGATTCCATCCCAACCTGGCAGCTCGGTCCCTCGCATCTCAACGATCCTATATTATCGGCTTGGTGATCCCGCGTAGCGTCCAAAACCTTTTCTCCGATCCGTATATTCCCCTCCTTACCCAGGGTATAGCACAAACCTGCAACCAGAATAACCACACCCTCGCCCTTTTCCTATTCAACACCGAAGAAGACGAGTACAAACTGTTGCCACGCATCCGACGACCCGGTCTGGTAGATGGCCTGATCGCGTTGTCTACCCATGCAGATGATGAGCTGCTCACCCAGCTCAGACAGGGTGATATCCCATATGTCATCACCGGTCGACCGATGAACTTGCCGGATGCCAGTTACGTCGATGTCGACAATCTATATGGTGCATTTCTAGCAGTACGCCACTTGATTCACATCGGTTATCGACACATAGGAACCATCACCGGTCCACTCAAAACTACAACCGGGATGGATCGCTTAGAAGGCTATAAAAAGGCGTTATTCGAGAGCTTCATCGAATACGATCCACGGCTCATTGTAGAAGGTGATTTCACCCAGAGCGGCGGATATTATGCAGCTCTAAAAATTTTACCCCATCAGCCTGATGCAATATTTATCGCCTCGGACTACATGGTCTTGGGAGCGATCCAGGCTTTTCAGGAAAATGGATTAACGGTCCCAGATGATATTGCGGTTGTCGGCTTTGACGATCTACCGATTTCAAGTCAAATGAGCCCGTCATTGACTACGATCCGCCAACCGATCCGCCCTCTGGGTGCCAAATTAGTCGAAACGCTGCTGGATATTATCGATAACGGTTCACAGCCGCCTCGTAGAGTGATATTCGGCACAGAGCTGGTCATCCGCGAGAGTTGTGGGGCACATCAAAAAATGGTCTTTCAGGGAGATGGTTAGATGTGCATGATTTTTGAATACTTCGATTCCGGGTGTTTTACCACCCCTACAACCAGGAGGAGGTGAAAAATTATACAGATAGAAAACTGATTTTAACCAACCAATTGTGTTAGATACTCGATAAACTACTTAAGGAGAATGAAAATGAAACGCTTATACATCGTTGTTTCCCTGGTTATGGTGCTGGGCTTGGTGCTCGCAGCCTGCCAAACAGCTACACCAGAGACCATCATCGAAACCGTTGAAGTACCTGTCGTGCAGACCCAGGTGGTCGAGAAGGAAAAGGTGGTGGTTCAGACCCAGGTAGTCGCCCCGACCGAGGCGCCAGTGGCGGCAGGCGAATCGCTGCCGCGCAATGAAACCCTGTACTTCAACGGGCAGCAGTGGGGTCCGGTTAAGTGTTGGAATCCGTACTCGTCGAATTGCAATAATGCCTTGGGGCTTGCCGCACAGGATAACTCGCGCGTCCCCATGTTTGAGACCCCATACCTGTACAATATGATGGATGGCAAGCAGTACCCTCTGCTGGCGGATGGTGATTTTACGTGGAACGATGCGCACACCGAGATCACGTTTAAGATCAAGCCTGCTGCCCACTGGAGCGATGGCACCCCGGTAACCGCGGATGACTTCGCGTATACTTGGGCTTCTTATATTAAATACAACACCAATGCCGGCAACAACTATAAAGACTATATCGAGACCGTCGAAGCGGTAGATCCTCAGACGGTCGTGATCAAGGCAAAACTGAATGAAGAAGGCAAAGCGGTTAATCCTCTCCAGGTTGGACATTACCTGAGCGGCGCCTATGTCATACAGAAAGCCTGGACCGAGACCCTGGAAGCCCGCACTGGTGGTGACGCGACTGCATTCTTAACTGATGTTGCTGAAGACGTGGTTTACTCCGGGCCCTATCACAAATTCTTCGCGGACGAGACCAAAGTCATCTTTGTTCGCGATGACAACTACTGGGGCCAGGACGCTTCTATGTGGGGCAAGCTGCCGGTTCCGAAGTACTTGGCGCACCAAATCTTCAAAGACAATGCTGCCGGCTCTGTTGCTCTGGCACAAGGTGAAGTGGACGTCAGCCAGCAGTTTAACTCCAATGTCCAGGTTTTGTGGGAGAACTACAATCTACCGGTCTCCACCTACCTCCCCGAACCGCCTTATGGCATTGGCGCCAGCCTGCCGACAGCCTATTACAACCTGACTTCTAACGGTTTGGACCAGGTTGCAATCCGCAAAGCGATCGCATTGGCGGTGGATTATGACACCATCATTGCCAACGCCATGACCAATCAATCGGCGACCTTCGACCAGGTTCCGCGCTCGCTGATGAACCCAACCCCTGGCGAGCAGGCGATGTACGACCATGATGCCGTCGCCGACCTGCAGTGGGCTGGCAATGATATCGAAGGCGCCAACAAGATGCTGGACGATGCCGGGGTCCTGGATACCAACGGCGACGGCAATCGCGAGTGGAACGGGCAAGAGCTGCACTACGTAGCCACCTGCCCCAATGGCTGGTCAGACTGGCAGGCGGCTATTGAGGTCGTTGCGGCTGCCGGTGAAAAGATCGGCATTGACATCGTCACCAACTTCCCTGAATGGGCCGTTTACCAGACTGTCGTCACCAAATCAGATGCGCCTCTCCCAGAAGGTTATGATATCTTCATGATGTGGACTGACGGCGCCGGGCCAACCCAGCCCTGGGGACGCATCCGCCATCTGTTGAGCTCTGAATTCGTTGGGCAGGAGATTAACTGGAATGGTAACTGGGGCCAGTATAGCAATCCTGATGTCGATGCATTGATCCAGGCGATCCCTGGTGAGACTGATGAAGCCAAGCTGAAGGAAATGTATACCGAACTCGTCAGGATCTACCTGACCGAGGTTCCCTCCTTCACACTCATGTACCGGCCGCAATCGTTCCACACTGTGAACGAGAGTGTCTGGACAGGCTTCCCGCACCAGGATGATGGCACCGAGCCACCCGTCCCTCCGCTGGATCTGACCGACGGCTGGAGCATCGCAGGACTGTATAACCTCCAACTCGTGAATCCGTAACCAACCTGTAACGAAACAGCCATGTTCTGCCAACCCTGGAACATGGCTGTTTCTAGATAGTATTCTTAGGTATTTTATTTATAATTAGCCAGTAGCAAATTATCAGGAGGTGCTGGGTTGAAAGGGTACATGAGGTATTTCGGCAAAAAGCTGATCTGGTTCATCATTACCTTTATTGCCGCCTTCTTGTTGAACTTTATCCTGCCCCGCCTGATGCCAGGCGATCCTGTCGCAGCTATCGTAGCGAGGCTCGCCCAAGGCCAGTCCAATGCCAGTGGTGTCCAGGCGATCTATGAGCAATACACGGAACTGTTTGGCACCAATGAGCCTATGTATACACAATTTTTACTTTATGTAAAAAATGTGTTTCAAGGCGATTTCGGTTTCTCGTTCAGCCAATATCCTAGGTCAGTGGCCGACGTCCTCCGATCATCCATCTGGTGGACGGTGATTCTTCAGTTCCCGGCGATTATTATCGGATGGATCCTGGGGAACTCGCTGGGTGCACTGGCGGCCTATCGCAAGGGGTGGTATGACAGACTCATCCTACCCGTCAGTATTTTTGCAAGTGCACTACCTGCATTTGGCATGGCAACCATTTTGCTGGTAATTTTTGGGGTTACTTTAAAATGGTTGCCGACTTCAGGTGGGTATGATGTCAGTATGATCCCCAAGCTTAACTGGGCATATATCTGGTCGGTGGTCGTCCATTATCAATTACCGTTCTGGTCGATCGTGTTGATCGCCATTGGAGGCCAGGCGATCGGTATGCGTTCCATGTCGATCTATGAGCTGCATGCGGACTATGTCAAATACAGCCGCTTTTTGGGTGTCAAAGATAACAAAATTGTGCGCTATGTATTTCGGAACGCCATGCTCCCTCAGATTACCGGTTTGGCACTGGCACTCGGCACCATGGTCGGCGGCGCGCTGATAGCGGAGATCGTCTTCAGCTATCCGGGGCTTGGTACCATACTCTATAACGGGATCATGGGGCAGGACTATCCACTGATCTCGGCTACCACCTTGATCATCACGATTATGGTGCTGATCGCTACCTTCGCCATTGAAATATTATATGGCTTCATTGACCCGCGTATTAAAGCTGCGCAATCCGATTAAGGAGAGAGGCTCGGATGAAAAAAACTATCAGACAGATTTTTCACTCTCCTAAATTTGTGGTTGGATTTTGCATGTTTATGTTCATTTTGCTCACGGTGGCCATCTATCCGCTGTTCATCAAGGATAAGCCATTGACCATCATCAGCCAGGGTACTTTCGTCCCACCCGGGATCTACGTCAATGTATACGACAGCCTGAATACCAAGCCTTATACCCTGATGTTGGATGCAGCCGCCGCCAAGCGGATTGCCAGCAAGCTGAGTCCTGATGACCGTATCGCTATAAAGGAATGGTTAGTAGCAGTCGGGATCCTCGAAAATCAGATCGATACAACAGATACCAAAAGCCTCCTGGAATTATGGGGCAATAATTACGACCCGAAGAAACAATTACCTGGGATGACCTATGCCAAGACAAGGTACTATCAAAGGCTAAACGCAGCCCTTGAGGGAATTCTATCAACTGAAGGTGTGACCATTGCGGCGACAGACACATTGACAGGCACTCTCCAGGCAAAAGCAACCGTTAAACAATCCGATTATGTAAACATCAACGAGGTCCCTAACAAACGAGTGCTGCTTCTCGGGACAGATAACTTTGGCCGTGATGTGATGACTGAAATCATCACAGCCACCGGGGTATCCCTGTTGATTGGAATTATCGCAGGATTAATCGCAACCGGTATCGGCTTAATCCTGGGACTGGCTGCAGGTTACATTGGCGGAGTGGTGGACGATATTGTCATGTTCTTCACCAATTTGTTTACCGTCATCCCCACCATTGTGTTATTGATCTTGATTTCATTTAGCATCGGGCAGGAATCGCGCGGACCAGTGGCCATCGCTGTTGTGATCGGTTTTACCTCCTGGGTCTGGACTACCAGGTCTGTTCGGGCGCAGGTGATTTCCCTGCGTAATCGCGACCATGTCAGTCTATCGAAATTATCCGGACACCCGGTCATCCGCATCATCTTCACCGACATACTCCCGTACATCGCTTCCTATGTCTTCATGGCGTTGATTTTACAAATTTCCTCAGCGATTCTAATAGAGGCTTCGTTATCGATCCTCGGCCTGGGACCGAGGACAACCGAAGTGCCTACATTGGGCTTGATGTTAAACTGGGCATTTATCTACCAGGCGCAGATTCTTGGAAAATGGTGGGCGTACCTTCCAGTGATTATCATCATTGCCCTGGTTTCGTTCTCGTTGAACTTGATGAATACTGGTCTGGATCAGGTCTACAATCCGGCTTTGAGGGATTAGGTGATTTATATGTCAGATGTGCCTTTAGAGGTTAAAGAACCAACAAAGAATGTAGTGCTAGAAGTTAAAGAACTGACAACAAAATATATCACCCGCGATGAGGAAAGTGTTTACGCGGTAGACCACGTCTCCTTGAAGGTCGAAGCAGGAAAATCGCTGGGAATCGCGGGGGAATCCGGCTGCGGGAAGTCAACACTGGCGCTCAGCTTGATGGGATATTACTTCCCTCCGCTGCATTATACGAGCGGTGAGATTATCATCAACGGGCAGAATATTACTGGATTAGACCCGAATGTCGTTCGCAAAACCATATTGGGGAATGAGATTGCCTATATCCCCCAATCCGCGATGAACGCCCTCAATCCCACTCGCAAGATCATCAACTTCATTGAAGATGTTATTCAAGCACATGATTTTTACCTCACCAAAAAAGATATTTACGATCGTGCCAGACAATTATTTGAAAGATTAGGGCTTCCAGCAGAAGTGTTGGAAAAATACCCCGTTGAACTTTCGGGCGGCATGAAACAACGCACGGTAATCGCAGTATCTGTGATCCTATATCCCAGCGTGCTGATTGCCGATGAGCCTTCCTCCGCGTTGGATGTCACTTCACAGAAAATGGTCATCAAGATGCTGAAGAACTTGATGGAGTATAACCTGATCACCTCACTAATCTTCATCACGCATGAACTTCCGTTGCTATACAATGTAACCGACGATATTATGGTCATGTACGCAGGGCAGATCGTGGAACAAGCTACCGCAAAAAAAGCCGTATTTGATCCTCTACATCCATATGCTAAGGGATTGATGGGCTCGATCATTGTGCCGGAAAGTGGCCTGCGGGATGTTAAATTAACTGCCATCCCTGGTGTGCCGCCAAATCTCAAGAATCCACCGTCTGGCTGCCGGTTCGCCGAACGCTGCAAATATGTTCGGCCAGATTGCA
>JAGDMX010000134.1 GCA_017860725.1 Chloroflexota bacterium
TCTGATCAACCAGCTCAAAATCAGCCGCCCGGGCCGGCGGATCGATCAGCGAGCCCTGGTAGGTGTAATTACGCTCAGATATCTGCCATACGAGCAGGATCGCCGCCAGCCCGATCAGGGCACCAATTCCAATGTAAACTATCGATTTCATTTTTTAATGATCCAGTACGGAGGGGCTGCCAGATCGTCATTCATCGATCTCGACCGCCCCTCCCAAACACTCTTGCTACGATTTACCCGGCTACGCCGCCAATCAGGTACAGCGCCGGGTAGAAGAAAATCCATACTACATCGACAAAGTGCCAATATACTGCCGCGGCTTCGACCGGCCAATGGCGCTCGGCGGTATACAAACCCTTTTTAGAATTGCGGTAGACAATTACCAGGAAAAATATTCCCGTCAGCACGTGAAAAGCATGAAACCCAGTCATCAGGAAGAAGATCGACGTCGGCACCGAGCCGTCATAATGCGCCAGCGGCCATTCCACAGCCACAACGCCGATCAGGAACAGGGTACCGAGCGCGATCGTCACCATCAGCGAGCGGTAATACTTCCTGGTGTCGCCAAAAGCCATGGCGGTCTCGGCGGTATACATGAAATATGAGCTAATCAACAGCAGGGTAGTAATTGCCAACCCAAGCTCCTGGCTGACCTCCGGGCGCGTCCCAGAGCCTAACAGGTAGAAGCGGGCAACAAACATCCCTGCAAAGACAAAAGTATCGGATATCAGGAATAGCCACAACCCCAAGCGATTGGTGCCTTCGCGACGGCGGTATTCATTCAAGGTCGTAGTGACAGAGCTCATGCGTGCTCCTCCTCATCGCCGGTCCACAGGCGGCGAACGTGCATAAAGTCCCGAACCACAAAGAACGCTTTTAACACGGCAATGGCAATTAATGGCGCCCAGACGATTGACCAAACATCCGCGAAATTACCTAACAAAAACTCACCAATTGTCAAAGCCAGCAGCACAATCAGGATCGCATTACCAATTCCGTAAGCCTGTTTCTTTTTCTCATCCATAATTCAATATCTCCTAAATCTTCTGGGCTGAGTAAACCTGTGAGCCAACCTAGCCCAAGTTCTCCATTAGTCTGTTGCTGCCGGGGCTGTTGCCGATACGGCAGGCGGTTCTTCGCGCTTTGGCGCCCGTTCCGGGTCAATACTTACATAAGCCGAGCCTGCCAGTCCATAATCATACGGTTCACCGATCACCTCAAAGGGATGGTCTCCATAATTGTGCACTGGGATGGGTGAAGGCAGCATAAACTCGGGCGAGCGTGAGCGCCAGGGATTGGCAACTGCCACCTTACCACGCGCCGCGCTCACGACAAAGTTGACCACCGCAATCAGCACCGAAAGGCCAATGACGAAGGCTGCAATCGTGATCAATAATTGGGTAAGCTGAATATCCGGGGCGAGTGCCGGATCGTAATCGGCGATGCGACGGCGCATGCCCAGCAAACCGACCTGCATTTGGCCCAATGACTGGACATAAAATGCTGGCAGCATTAGGAAGAAATGCAGCTTACCCAGCTTCTCGTTGTACATTCGCCCGGAGACTTTGGGGAACCAGTAGTACAGCGCTGCAAAGAACGGGAAGACGAACCCGCCGAACATGGTGGCATGGAAGTGCCCTACGATCCAGTAAGTATCCTGCAGGTGCAGGTCGGTAGAAACTGTGCCGTTTGGCGGTCCGCTCAAGCCACCGAGTAAAAAGATAGAAATAGCACCGAGGACAAACAAGGAGGGCGTCTCAAAAGAAAGCTTGCCGCCCCATAAGGTTCCCACCCAGCTGAAGAACTTGATGCCAGTGGGGACGGCCACAAGCAAGGTGCTGTACATAAAGGGCACACGCAGGTATGACTCCATGCCGGAAGTAAACATGTGATGCGCCCACACCAGGAAACCGACCAGGGCGATTCCGAAGGCAGATAGCGCTACCCATTTATAGCCAAACAGCGGCTTACGAGCAAAGACCGGCAACAGCTCACTGATCGTGCCCAATCCGACCAGCACAAAGACGTACACCGCCGGGTGCGAGTAGAACCAGAACAGGTGCTGGAACAAGATCGGGTTGCCTTCGAGATGGAAGAATGTCATCCCAAACAAGCGCTCGAAGGAGACCATCTGGAAAGATAAGCCGATGAGCTGGGTGGCGGTCAAGCCAATCATTGCTGTCGCCAGAGCAGTCCAAACTAAGATGGGCATGCGGAAGTAGCCCATGCCCTTGGCGCGCATCCGGATGGTGGTAGTGATGACGTTCAACGAGCCGAGGATGGATGACATCCCGGCAAAATACACGCCCCAGAAGAACATGCTCATTCCCAGGGAAGGGCTGGTTTGGCTGAGTGGTGGGTAGCCCGTCCACCCTGTCTCCAATCCGCCGAGCAAAATACTGCTGAGCAGTGTGACTGCTGCAGGCACGTTGATCCAGAAGGCGAAAGCGTTCAGGCGGGGGAAGGCCATGTCATTGGCACCGATCATCAGCGGTACCAGGTAATTCGATATCGCGCCCACACCCAGCAGAATTGCCACGATCATTACGATGCCGTGCAGGGTAAACATCGTGTTGTATTGATCTAAGTTCAAGTACTGCATCCCAGGGGCGGCCAGCTCGGTGCGGAAGATCAGTGCAAAGAAGCCCGCCAGCATAAACACCACCAGCGATGTAAAGCCATACTGCACACCAATCACTTTGTGATCAAAGGAAGCGCTCAGGTAACGCTTTGCCCCATGCTCGAAAGCATCTTGCGGATGAGACGGGGTTTCTACACCCCGCATCCACTTGAACCAGTCACTGGCTACACCGACGCTGAGTATGAAGAAGATCGTCCCCAGAAGCGCCCCGGCAACCCACGCGCCTTCGACAAAGAAGAAAGTCTTAGCCTGGGGGTCCCACGGAGTTGTCGCCGGCAATCCCAAGATCATGCGGAGCACAGTCACCAGCGCCAGGCCGACAACCATGCCCACCACATACCCCAATATACCTTTCACCAATCCGATGGAAAAGAAACCACCTTTTTTCTGTTCGTTCATTAAGGCCTCCACGCTTTCTGGCGCCGCAGCTACGGCACCAACGTCCTGATGTACTCGATCACGCCATTGATCTGCTCTTCTGTCAGAACCTCACCATAATTCTGCGGCATGACGCCAGCCGGGTAACCAGCTACAATCTTGGCGTTGGTATTGATAATTGATTCGATGATATAGGCTTCATCAACAACAACCGTTGTTCCATCTGTCAGGGTTTCCTCACGACCGTACAGCCCCAACCAGCTTGGGCCAACGCCCTTGCTGCCATCGATTGTGTGGCATGCTTTACAGTTGTTCTCGTAGACATTCTGGCCAATGGCGACCGGGTCGGAGAGCTTGGCGACTTCGCCAGTCAGCCAGGCATCGAATTCGCTCTGGCTAACGACACGCACTTCTGCAATCATATTCGTATGATTCTGACCGCACAGCTCTGCGCAGCGCAGGTAGTATGTGCCTTCTTTCGTGGGTGTGACCCGCAGGGTACGCACCATATTCTCCCCGCCCGGCAAGGCATCTTGCTTGACGCGAAACTCAGGCACCCAGAACGAGTGGATGATATCGCGCGAGCTCAGGTATAAAATCGATTGCTTATCGACCGGCATGTACATTACCGGTGATGCAATTTTATCCACCGCAACCGAATCGACAGGGTATTCAAAGCTCCACTGCCATTTCTGACCGATTACATTCACGATCTCCGGCTGTGGATCTGCCCGCAGGGTCTCCGCCAGGGACTGCCCGCCTAGAAATGCGAAAAACAAGACGGCAGCCAGTGGAATTGCCGTCCAAGTGATTTCCAACTTGGTGTTCCCTTCGATGTGCTCAGCATCGGTTAAGTCCCCCTTCTTGCGGCGGAATACAACCATGCTGTATACCATCATTACCACGATCAGGGCAAACAGGAAAGCAATCACCTTGAATTCCAGACCAAACAACTGGTCAATCGGTTCAGCCTGTGCAGAAGCAGCCTCCGGCAACAGTGCCGCAGTACCACCATTTTCCAACCAGAAAATCAATCCAGCGGCGACGATGACGACCAGGACGGCTGCAACAACTATATGAATATATTTTTTCATAACGCTCCTTCTCCTGTTTTCTACCTTGGGTATCTCATCCCCTTGCTTAATAAGCGGCTTTTGTGTTTCATCTAAGTA
Organism: Chloroflexota bacterium; assembly: GCA_017860725.1. Taxonomy (GTDB): domain Bacteria; phylum Chloroflexota; class Anaerolineae; order Anaerolineales; family UBA4823; genus CTSoil-045. Next base: position 4,192 of record JAGDMX010000134.1, read on the forward strand.
AGTCCATTCCTCCAGCCAGTTATCTATCTGTGAAGCAGCCAGGGTACGGCGATCATAGACAATGGCTTCCTGGGGGCTGTGTAGTGATAGCAGCACCACCCGCAACTTCGATTCACCCTCCACGAAACGCGCCAGGAATTCATCCCGGTTCAGCGCCTGATCATCGTAATCCACGATGATCAAGTCTGGATGGAGCTGATCTAAGGCTGCCAGTGCTTCATCGACTGTCGCAACCATCCCAACGACTTCCACTCCTGCCTGCCGCCGCTCCTGCAACAAGCGGTGTAAACCCTGCCCGAAAAGAGGGTGACTGGAGGCAATCAAAACACGGCGGGATAGTTGTTCCGTCATACACTTGTAGAAGTCATTAATAATCGGCGGATTCTTGCAGAGCATAATTTATCAAATTTGGTCGGAAATGTCATCCACCTTCCTCTCGATCCGGGATGGATATTGGGTAACCCGGAGGGGTGATTTCATCATCACCCCCGTCTCTTGAACATTCTACTAAAGTGCAAGGTTTTTTTATTCTCGTGGTATAAAATGGATATACACAACAGGAGATTCATTGATCATGGCATCCTACTCCGGTGAACATGTTCATTACGATGGAGAGCACGAAGGTCACGCCCACAGCCACACCCATGGTGCAGTTGATCCTTCCTTGTTTCGCTCACAGCGCGGTATCTGGGCGGTCAAGTGGTCTCTGGTTGCCTTGTTTGCCACAGCACTCTTTCAGGTATTGATCGTCCTGCTGACCGGCAGTGTAGCTCTGCTGGCGGATACTATCCATAACTTCGGCGATGCACTGACTGCTATTCCCCTCTGGATCGCCTTCCGGCTAAGCCAACGCCCTGCCACAAAGCGTTTTACCTATGGACTGGGACGCGTGGAAGACCTGGCTGGGCTTTTTATCTTGCTGGCCATCCTGGTCAGCGCCATCCTGGCAGGGCGCGAATCAATCCAGCGCTTTTTGAGTCCCCAACCGATCGAGAACCTTTGGGCTGTTATCCTGGCGGCTTTGGTTGGGTTCCTGGGCAATGAGGCAGTCGCCTACTTTCGCATCAAAGTAGGCAAGGAGATCGGCAGCGCGGCTCTGGTGGCAGACGGTTACCATGCTCGCACCGATGGGCTGTCCAGCCTGGCTGTTCTGGCCGGGGCGATTGGCGTAGGGTTAGGATTTCCCCTGGCCGACCCGCTGGCGGGACTGGTAATTACGCTGGCAATCCTCAAAATCCTGTGGGACTCAACCGGGCCGATCCTTAACCGGCTGTTAGACGGAGTTGATCCGGAGGTGGTGGATGAGATCGCCCATGCTGCCTCGCACATCCCCGGTGTGCAGGCAGTTAGCGAGGTGCGTGTGCGCTGGCTGGGACACCGCATGCTCACTGAGCTCAACATCGCTGTCGATCCGCTGCTGACCGTGGAAGATGGGCACGAGCTGGCCCGGCAAGTTCACCACGAGCTGCTCCACGAGCTGACATACCTGTGGGCAGCAACCATCCACGTCGACACGACGGAGGCACTTGGAAGTAAATTTCATGGTTATATCGATCACGGTCATGATGACCTACCGGTTCATTCGCACTACCCATGACTATTCGTGTCTCGCTCGATAAGCTAAAACGCTACCGCGCCGAAACCTTTCACCTGCTGCCGGGACAGCGGTTGAAGAATCGAGACGAAGCCGTCGCATATGTCAATCAGCGCGGCTTCATTTATTTTTGGCCAATTACGGGTGTCGTTATGCCCAGCCTATGGGCAGCTACCGCCGGTGACCGTCCGGTTGCAGACGCACACGACGACCCAGGGCATGTCACCTGGGGTTGGAAAGACTCATCGTTGGGACAACGCATCTGGTATTACGCTAAGATTCTCCGAAAAAAGGCCACGCTCATCTCGCTTGATTCTGTACCTTATTTTTACGCTCTGACAGAAAACTACGGCGCATACGATGAAGACTATTTGACTATCTACGAGCAAGGTCGGCTAACTCTGGAAGCCAAGACGCTCTACGAGACATTGCTGGATCAAGGGCCATTAGATACTGTAGCCTTGCGCAAAGCCGCTCACCTGACCAGCCCGGAAAGCAATACACGTTTTGAGCGCGCCCTGGCAGACCTGCAAGCCAACTTCATGATCTTACCGGTGGCTGTGACGCAGGCAGGTGCCTGGCGTTATGCGTTTGCTTATGATCTGGTCGCCCGTCACTATCCAACCCTGCCCGACCAGGCCCACAATATATCAGAGCGAGAAGCCCGTCAGGTTCTGGCAAACCTGTATCTGCAATCGGTAGGTGCAGCCCAGATTCGCGATCTGACCCGCCTGTTTGGATGGAACTCGTCGCATGCAGAACGCACCGTTGAAGAGTTGATACAACAGGGCCAGGTAAAACGCGGTCTGGAATTGGAAGACCAGCCGGGTGAGTGGATCGCGGTGGAGGCGCTGACCTGACACGTTTACCTGCCCTTGTCGCCCATGCCGATTGGAGCACTCGCCCAGAAAAGCGTTGGATGGCATACGCCAGACTGCAAACCGGCAGGCGCTATTCTGCTGAGGCTCCTAAAATGGTTGGTGACGCATTGAGCATGATTAGCAGGTTACGAAAAAAAATAAATCCGCAGGATATTCTTCTGGTCGGATTCGACTTCCCGATCGGATTGCCTTATG
>JAGDMX010000021.1 GCA_017860725.1 Chloroflexota bacterium
TATCCAGATCCGCTTGACAGGTTGGGGACGATATTCCATCGACTTCAGGTCAGCTTGCAGCCCTTCAATGAAGTCCGCTTGCTCCCTTTCTGTCTTCAAGCTCATCTTTGTTACCCCGTCTACTCCCGCAGTTCTGGCTCCTTGATTGGCCAACACATGCTGCAAAGCCTGTGCTATCCAATCCCCCCGGCAAATCAGGTGATACAGATCTTCAAATCGATGCGCTTTATTCGCTAGTGCCTTTCGGGCGAAGCTCTGTTGTGTTATCAGGATATCGTTCATACGTTTACAGAACTCCTGTTCAACCAAAAGCTTCTCTTGTTCAACTGTTGCCCTTCGCCATGAGGTAGGTTTTCCCTACCGCTATTGACTACTACGGCAACTCCGCCGTCCGACCACCACTTCAACCGCAGCCAGTCCAGTCCGTTTCCGGACGGGTGGTCAGACTTCCCAGGTTCACATGTTTGTCCTTTACATCTGAGTTTAGGCTCTCTCTTTACGCCTGTCCGGTATCGCCTGATACCGTCGCCACCAGTCGCGCGGCTTATACCCCAGTAGCCGTTGCCGATTTGAGACGCGGCTAGGTCTCGTTTCGCAGGAAAGAGGATAATCCCTGTTACCTGATGACTGTCACCCATATCACCAGAGTTTGAGTGGTCGACATTATAGGCGCTTCCAACAAGAGTTTCTTTCGTAGCCATTTTCAGACTCAGGTAGGCGGACTTGGGGTCGTTCAGGTGTGCCGCCCCTTTCCGCTTTTCCAGTCGGGCTCCGCACATCAGGTTGCTCAGCCTGCTGCACGCCGACTTGACCTCAACCTCACCGGGGAGTGAGGTTGTCTCTGCGGATGCTTACGCATCCTTCAAGTATTACAAACATGCGCTTCCTGGCGCACAGTCGCCTATATCAAGCCCAAAATCCTAATATTTCCGAATTCTCGCAATAGAATAATGCTTAAGGAGTTGGGGGAGTAATTGTTGGATTCGTGCCGCTCTCGGCGATAAGGAACCAGCTAAGAATGTTATTCAGGCGGTCGCTCGGATCAAAAAGCGGTCCCATTTGTACTCCCTGCATTTCTTTGTCCACCGCATAAGTGTAAACCGGGTAGAACAGCGGCAAAGCCGGTAGCTTATTAGCAAACCGCACCTGGAAATTGCGATAGCGCTTGGTACGCTCGGCAATATCAACCTGGGTCCGCGCCTGTTCAAGATACTCACTGGCCTGGCGATCATCCCATCCGGCATAATTCTGACCGTCAGTGATTTGCGCCTGATGCCAGAAGGGATACGGATCGGGATCCGGGCTGCGGCTTAAGTTCAAGTCGACCAGGGCGGCCTGGTAGTTGCGTGGTTCGAGATAATCCGCCAGCAGCGCCTCATAAGGCAGAGGCTTTAAAGTAACCTGGACGCCGAGCTGAGACCAGTTATCCCGGATAATTTGGGCGATTTCCGGGTAGGGCGATTGATCGGGATGAACAAGCTCAAAGGAAAGCGCCTGTCCATTTTTAGATCGGACTGGCCCTCCCTCGGCGGGGAAGGTATAGCCGGCTTCTTTTAGCATTGCTGTAGCCGCTTGTGGATCGTAAGGCACTTGCTCGATGCCATCATAATAAGCCCAGGTTCCCGGAAATATCGGGCCATGGGCGATTAACGCCTGACCACCCAACAGTCGATCGACAATCCACTGGCGATTTAAACCGGTGAACAGCGCCCGGCGAACAGCTTCATCGCCAAAAAAGGAGACGTCCGGATTATCGAGATTCAGATACACCAGACTCAAACGCGGCAGCCGTCCGGTAAACAGGTTCGTTTCAGGGCTACGCAATGCATCGGAAAGGGTTTCAGACGTAATCTGGCTGATCCCCATTACCTCTCCCTGCTGATATGCGGAATAAGCCGATTCAGCATCTGGATAATACCGGAAGACAACTTCCTCAATAAAAGCGGGGTTGGCATAGTACTCTTGAAAAGCAGACAAAACCACACCTTTTATCTGGCCATTTTCTGTCTCCAGGCGGTCAAATTGGTAAGGTCCGCTGCCTACAGGAGCAAGGTTAAACTCAGCATCTACCAGGGCTTCAGGCGATACATTGCCAAGCAAATGCTTTGGAAGGACACCAAAGGCTAAGTAATCCAGGAAGGGTGCGAAAGGTTCTGGCATGACAAATTGTAGGGTCTTCTCATCCAATATTTTCACTTCCACCTGCTTCCAGAAATCTCGCAGGTCGGGTGGTACCTGGATCTGTTCGTCGCGAATCAGGTCGATGGTAAACTGCACATCTTCACTGGTGACCGGCTGACCATCATGCCAGATTGCATTTGGGCGAATAGAAAAATTGTAAATCTTCCCGTCCTGAGCGACGCCCCATGAGTCAGCCAGATCTCCTTGGGGGATGCCGCGGTCGTCAAATTTCACCAGGCTGCTGAAAATTAATCGATCAATATCGTGGTCCGCCGGATTATAGGCGTCAAATAACGGATTCAAACGCCCAAAAGAGCCTATCAAGGCTTCTGTATAGATACCCCCCGATACCGGCTGGAATGACTCTTCTGTGCTGGGCAGGGCGGTGGGTTTCTGCCCGAGGAGAAGAACGCCAATCGCCACTAATGCCAGCACTACGACCAGAAGTTGCCACCTTAATTTCTTCATGTTTCTAAAGAGCAAAAAGGGGCGCTCATCAGCCTGGCTGTGAGCTACCCCTGGCTAAATATGAGATCGGATCCAATACGCTATGTGGGAAATCAGTCCTTATACAGCCACGATCACCAAGCATAGGATGAAAAACAAAGCCCCTAATCCGGTAGTGACCCAAAATAAGGTTTTCTCAATCCCGCGCCGGGCTGTAAAGATGCTGCCCATGTCGCCGCCAGCCAGACTGCCCAATCCGGCACCCTTGCTTTGTAAGACAACACTGGCAACCAGGGCAATCGACGTTATAATCAATGCGATATACAGATAAGTATCCACAAACTTCTCCTGCTAATTTCGATCTGGGTTATGAACAAAACAGCACGATTATACCTTTCGTTGTGTAATTAGTCCAGGATTTAGATTGGAATTCTCTCACAGGAGTAGAGTATTGAGTGCATCAGATGCCACACGAAATCACCATCAACCTCCACATGCATACCCGCTATTCGGATGGCAGCGGCGATCATCAGGATATAGCCCAGGCCGCTTTGAAAGCCGGCTTGGATGCTGTGATTGTCACAGATCATAATGTCTGGGTCAATGGCCCTCAGGATTACTATCGCAACGGTAATCGGAAAGTACTGATGCTGATTGGGGAAGAGATTCATGACCAGTCACGCCAACCTCAAAAGAACCATTTATTAGTATTTGGCGCCGAAAGAGAGCTTTGCCCAGATGCTTCCAATCCCCAGCGTTTGCTGGATAGCGTTCGTCAGGCCGGCGGTATAGCCTTTCTGGCACATATCATAGACCCGGAGTCTCCAGCGCTACGAGAACCGGATCTATCCTGGGTAGACTGGCAGATTCAGGGCTTTGTGGGGATTGAGCTCTGGAACGGAATGTCGGAATTCAAGTCCCTTTTGAAATCCAAATTCCATGCCATCTACTATGCTTACAATCCAAAACGCGTTGCCACCGGACCGTTTCCAGCAGCCTTGCAGAAGTGGGACGAGCTGCTGAAAGCTGGGAAAAAGATTATCGCCATTGGTGGCTCGGATGCGCATGCGATTCGAGCGCGGCTTGGCCCGCTCCGCAGGGTGATATTTCCATATGAGTTTCATTTCCGCTCAATTAACACCCATCTCCTTTTTGATGCCTTAGCGACCGGTAGGGCTTTCATTGGCTATGATCTGCCGGCGCCCACCAACGGATTTCGCTTCTCTGCCCAGGGTAAAGAAACAGTTGCACAAATGGGTGAGGAGATCTCTGGACAGCATGGCGTGACCTTCCAGATTCGCTTGCCCAAACCAGTTGAATGCCGGCTTATCAAAGACGGGAAAGTGATCAAAACCTGGCAAAAACGCGAAACATGTACTCATATTACCAGTGAAGCGGGAGTATATCGGGTTGAAGCTTATATCCCATTTATAGGTCGCCAGCGCGCTTGGATCTTCAGCAATCCGATTTTTATCACTCGTTAAAGGAAATTACCGATGGAGTTCAAGCTACACGCCCCCTACCAACCAACCGGCGACCAGCCGGAGGCTATCCGCCAGTTAGTTGAAGGTATTGATAAGAGCTATCACGACCAGGTTTTGCTGGGTGCAACAGGAACCGGGAAAACCTTTACGATTGCAGCGGTGATCGAGAAAGTCCAAATGCCGGCGCTGGTCATGGCGCATAACAAAACCCTGGCGGCTCAACTTTATGCCGAGTTCAAGGAGTTCTTCCCGGAGAACGCCGTCGAATACTTTGTTTCATACTACGACTATTACCAGCCCGAAGCCTACGTGCCGCGCCACGATCTGTATATTGAAAAAGACGCGGATATCAACGAGGAAATTGAGCGACTGCGTCTGGCTGCCACAACATCATTGATGTCGCGCAAGGATGTGATTATCGTTGCATCGGTTTCTTGTATTTACGGCTTGGGTAATCCAGAGGCTTATGGGCGGGTGGTGATAAACCTGGAGAGCGGCAATGTCTACCGGCGCAATGCCCTCCTTCGCCAACTGATAGAAGGGCATTACGAGCGCAATGACCTGGAGCTGCGAGCGGGCACCTTCCGGGTGCGCGGCGACAGCCTGGACATTGTGCCGGCCTACCAGGATAAGTTTGGCTACCGGATCACTTTCTTCGGGGACGAAGTCGAACGCATTATTGAGTTCGATACCTTGACCGGTGAATTACGCCGCGAATTGAGCACTGTCGCTATCTATCCGGCAAAGCATTACATCACCGAAGAAGAAAAGCTCAAGGAAGCCATAGAGAGCATCGAAAACGAGCTGGCGGAACGCCTGGCTTTTTTCAAATCTCAAGAACAATTACTGGAAGCCCAACGTCTGGAGTCGCGCACCCAGTACGATCTGGAGATGCTGCGAGAAGTCGGGTACTGCTCTGGTATCGAGAACTACTCGCGCCACCTGGATGCACGCCCGGCCGGCTCACCTCCTTGGACGTTGATGGATTACCTGCCTACCAACTACCTTCTCGTCATCGACGAATCTCACATGACAGTGCCTCAAATTCGCGGTATGTATAATGGCGACCGCAGCCGTAAAGAGACTCTGGTGGAGTATGGCTTCCGCCTACCATCTGCATTGGATAACCGCCCACTTACTTTTGATGAATTTGAAAAGCATATGGGCTACACGATCTACACCTCAGCGACCCCAGCGCCTTTTGAGATGAAACGCGCCGATCAGATTGTCGAGCAGATCATCCGCCCCACCGGTCTGGTCGATCCTGAAGTTGAAGTGCGACCGATAGAAGGGCAGGTTGATGACCTGATCGGTGAAATCCGCAAGCGCGTCGAGGCAGGACAGCGCGTACTGGTCACTACATTAACCAAGCGCATGGCAGAAAAGCTGGCAGATTACCTGATGGAGCTGGGGGTCAAGGTACACTACCTGCACTCCGAGATCGATACTCTGGAGCGGGTAGGCATCCTGCGCGACCTGCGGCTGGGAGTCTTTGATGTGATTGTGGGAATTAACCTGCTGCGGGAAGGACTGGATCTACCCGAGGTTTCGCTGGTCGCCATTCTGGATGCCGACAAAGAAGGTTTCTTGCGCTCCGAGACCGCTTTGATCCAGACGATCGGGCGCGCCGCCCGCAATATCGATGGCAAGGTTATCATGTATGCTGATCGGATGACCGACTCAATGCGCCGGGCGATTGATGAGACCAACCGCCGCCGCGCTAAGCAAGTTTCCTTCAATGAAGAACATGGCATACAACCGGTCAGCATCTTCAAGGCGGTACACGACCTGACCGAGCAGCTCTCTGTCAAAGTCGTGGCAGAGCCGAAGGGTGAGTATCGTATGCGGGGCGTGCTTGGTATGCCCAAGAACGAATTACAGAAAGTCATCGCTGAGCTTGAGAAGCAGATGAAGGAGGCAGCCAGGAATCTGGAATTTGAAAAAGCGGCTGCCCTGCGGGATCAGATGTATGAGCTGCGCGCCATACTGGCGGAAGAGAGCAATCTCAAGCCCTGGGAGAAGATTCGCTTATTGGCTGGTGATGAGGAATAAAAGGATTTGCCCTTAAAAAGTACGCCTGAATTGATATTAGCCTGCCAAAACGGAAAACTTCACACCATCTTCAGGCATTCTTCACAACATCTTCACATTTTTCCTGTATATTTATTCATAATCAGAATGATCAAAGAGTATACATAAAGGAGGTACGAAATGAAAAAGATCTTGATTATCGGTTCTATTATAGCAGTTGCAGTTGCAGCCTTGGCAATTGGAGGCTTTGCTTATGCCCAGTCGCAAACCCCGCCTTCCCCAGAAGTTCCATATGGACGAGGAATGATGGGAAGCATGATGCAATCGTATGGTGGTGGAATGATGAACGGTCGCGCTCCTGGCTTCATGCAAGGGCGAGGTGGTGCTTTTGGGCGTGGCGAATTCGGCATTTTGAGCGAATACATGGATAGCGCTTTAGCCGAAGCATTCGGATTGACCGTGGAAGAAGTCCAGGCTGTGCGCCAGGATGGCAAGACCCTTTGGGACGTTGCCAAAGAACAGGGTCTGACCGTTGCCGAGTACCAGGAGAAGATGACCCAGGCTCGCGAGAAAGCTCTTGAGCTGGCCGTGGCTGCTGGCGCTATCACCCAGGAGCAGGCCGACCAAGCCAAGGCTCTCAAGGAACGTGCTCAGGGACGCCAGAATCAAATGGGTGCGCTGCACGACATTATGAGCGCTGCAATTGCCGCCGAATTCGGCCTGACAGTGGATGAACTAGAAGCTCTGCACGCCGACGGCAAAACCCTGATGGATTGGGCCAGTGAGCAAGGCTTGACTGTGGAAGAGTTTGAATCCAAGCAACAGGTAGCTCGCTCTTCGGCTCTCGAGCAGGCAGTTGCCGATGGGCTCATCACCCAAGAGCAGGCAGATTGGATGCTTGAGCACATGGGCTCGAAAGGGATGATGGGCGGTCTTGGACGTGGTGGATTTGGTCTCGACGGCTGCCGCGGTGGCGGGATGCGCGGGCGAGGTATAGGTCCTGGCATGCGCCAGTTCGCCCCATCAACCGGTCCAACCAGCTAATTATTCAAGGCTAAAAAAAACCCTAAGGGCGGTCGAAACCCTTAGGGTTTTTTCTTTGAATAGGATAAAGATATAATTGAGCTAACCATGCCTACTATTCTGATTATTGAAGATGAACCTGAGCTTGTAAAAGTGCTGCGCTCCTATCTGGAGCAGGCTGGCTTTAGCGTGATTTCGGCAGCTCGTGGCGATGCAGGGCTAGCCTCCTGGGAGAGCCGCAAACCGGATCTAGTGATCCTCGACCTCAACCTGCCGGGGATGGATGGTTTAGATGTGGCACGGCAAATCCGCCGTAAGGCAAACACACCCATTATCATACTCACTGCTCGGGTAGAAGAAGCCGACGAGTTGATTGGACTGGAGATAGGCGCAGATGATTACATTCCCAAGCCTTTCTCACCCCGCGTCGTAGTGGCGCGCGTCCGTGCCCTGCTACGCAGGTCTGAGCCAGGTACGGTTGCGAAAATCTTACGCATCGCTGGGCTGGAAATCGACTTGGATTCACATACGGTTACTCGTGATGGCATGCTTATCGACCTCACCCCTACGGAGTTCAACCTCCTGGCTACCATGGCCGGGCAGCCGGGAAGGGCTTTCAATCGCTTGCAGCTTTTAGAAGCCAGCCAGGGAACCACTTACGAGGGCTATGAGCGTACGATCGATGCCCATATCAAAAATTTACGGGCTAAGATCGAGCCTGATCCGAGGAATCCCCAATATATAGAGACTGTGTTCGGTATTGGCTACCGGTTTGCCAGGGCATCATGAGTTTACGGCTAAAGTTATTTCTTGCATTTGGTACCATAGTATTTTTGACTATCGCAGGTGTAGTGCTTGTCGCTCGCCAGAGCACCGTACGTGAAGTACGTGCATTTATGGTACAAGGCGGCATGACCGGCACCGGTAACCTGATCGATCTTCTTGAGTCTTACTTCCAGACCTATGGATCGTGGGCAGGGGTTGAAAAATTACTGGTTGCTGATGAGAGTCATGGTATGGGTGCCGGGATGGCTGGCATGATGCGCCAGAGGTTAATTCTAGCGGATGCCAACAAAACGATCCTCGTCGATACAGCTAATTCGATCGCTGACCGGCGTCTGAGCCGCCAGGAAAGTAGCCAGGCTATCCGGCTGCAGGTGGATGGCAATACCGTTGGCTACCTGGTACCACTTGGTGGAGTAGGAGCCGGTCAGAATGCAGAGCGTTATCTGATTACTCGATTAAACCGGGCTGCTTTGTTCACCGGATTGATTGTTGGGGGTATTGCCTTGCTACTGGCTGCTTTGCTGTCCTATCAGTTGCTACGCCCTGTGGGAGAATTAACCCGGGCTGCCGAAATCCTGGCAAAAGGCGATCTCTCCCAAAGAGTGCCAGTGCGCGGTCAGGATGAGCTCTCGCGCCTGGCTATGACTTTCAACCATATGGCGGATTCGCTACAGCAGGCCGAGGAGATGCGGCGCGCGATGACGGCTGATATCGCTCATGAGCTGCGCAATCCCCTGGCAGTTCAGCGCGCCAATCTGGAAGCGCTGCAGGACGGCGTTTATCCACTCACTCCTGCAAATCTACAGCCCGTTCTGGAGCAGAATCTGCTTCTCTCCCATCTCGTTGATGATCTGCGTACCCTGGCTTTGGCTGAGTCAGGGCAGCTTAAAATGGAATTTACTCCAACGGACTTGCCTGATTTAGCACAGCGTGTAGTTGATCGTTTTGAGCCACAGGCAAATGCTAACCATATTACCGTCCAAATTTCTCTGGATATTGATCCTCAAAATCCACTTCCCCTGCTTAATGTCGATCCGATGCGGATCGAGCAGATTCTCAATAATCTGCTGTCGAATGCATTACGCTACACCCCCCAGGGAGGGCAGATCATGATGGCTATCTCCCAAACCCGTCAGAACGTATTACTAACAGTGCACGACAGCGGCACAGGCATCCCAACCGAGGCCCTGCCGCATATCTTCGAACGTTTCTATAGGATAGACCGCTCACGCAGCCGCTCGGAAGGTGGGTCGGGACTTGGGCTGGCCATCGCTCGGGAGCTGGCTGAGGCGCAATCTGGCACCTTGACCGCCTCAAACCATCCAAAAGGAGGCGCGGTGTTTACACTCACCTTGCCGTTGCCTGACAAAAGGACATTGTCTTAAACCAGGGAATTGGGAATTCCTGCTCCGTCATGAAAAATAACGTCACCCGTCTGCTGGATGCGAATAAAATTTCATATACTGCCTACGATCTGCCTGCAGAAAAACTCGGCGCTAAAGAGACTGCCCGATTGCTTAGCGTAGCGCCCGAAATTGTATACAAAACCATTGTAATCACCCGGGAAGGGAAGGGAAAGCCAATCCTGGCCGTCGTGCCCGGGACGGATGAGGTTGATTTAAAAGCCCTCGCTATCGCGGTCGGCGAAAAAAAGCTTCACCTGCCTACAGAGAGTGAAGCAGAACGCCTGACCGGTCTACAGGCCGGCGGCATCTCTCCCCTGGCATTGATCAACAAAGGATTTCAAGTGGTCGTCGATGCTACGGCTGAGCTCTACGACGAAATCCATATCTCTGGAGGACAGCGCGGCTTAAATATCCGCCTGCCTCCCCAGGGGCTCATCACGCTGACCAACGCCAGAGTGGCGGAAATTTGCGTCTCCTCAATGCCAAACTAGCCAGCCAACAACGCAAAGGGATTGTGCATCCAGCAAAAGTGCACAATCCCTTTGGATCAGGTCGAGCACGATCGAGCCTGTCGTTCGACTACTGTACTGGCTGGCCGTTCAAGATGACTATGTTCGTCCCCTGGACATAATCTTCCAGCGGGACTTCAGCGGAGTATGGTTCAAGGACCTGGATGCACATCTCATTGGGATCGGATACTGTATAAGCCTCAACCTGGATCTGTCCCTGATCATCGGGTTCAGAGACCTGTACCCTTAGTTTATGACAAGGAGTAGGCAGCATCCCGCTAAAATATAACGCATATATCTGGGGATTGGCTTGTGATGCCAGGATACCGCTTTCAGCAATCTCGACCTCGCCTCGCGATAGGTTTTCATCTCCGGGAGCCGGCGACCAGTCGTTGCTGTTCAATACCGGTTTCACAGTGCTATCTGTTCCTTTCGACCCATCCGGGTATGGATTGACAGGTTGTGTTAGGGGGAGTGCTGCCCCAGGATACGGACCCGGATAGGCAGTTGGAAGCGGCGCTTCGGTAGGCTCTGGCGTTGAGCCGCTGCAGGCTGATGCCGGCACAAGGATCAATACCAAGGGCAGCAAGTAGGCTACTCGCCGCCAACCATTCGTTAATTTCATAATTTTTACCTCCAGAAAAAATATAGTTGTTAAACGTACTGGCTAACCTGCAGGTTCCCATTTTTCCACCCTGGGTAGCCAGGAATGTTATCCTTTAACTACAACCACCGGGCGTAGGCGGGCTACTTTGCGGGCAATCTGCGCGCCGGCGACCGTCTCGACCACTGCATCTACGTCTTTATATGCCACCGGTGCTTCCTCCGCCAGGCCAGCCATGGAACCCGCCCGGATATGGATGCCATCTGATTCTAACTCCTTGCGCAGCGTTTCGCCACGCACTTCCCGCTTGGCTTTATGCCGGCTCATCACCCGACCGGCTCCATGACAGGTAGACCCAAATGTACGCTGCATGCTGGCCTCGGTGCCAACCAGCACCCAGGAAGCGGTACCCATACTGCCAGGCACCAACACCGGTTGGCCAATCACCTGGTATTCGGGTGGCAAACCCGGTGCGCCGGGACCAAAGGCCCGTGTCGCGCCTTTGCGGTGAACACAAACCTTCACTTCCTTCCCTGCGATCACGTGAGTTTCGATCTTGCCCATATTATGGGCGATGTCATAGACCTGGGAAAGTTGCCAGTTGTGTAGCTTGCCGGCGAAGACCTCTTCGAAGGCTTTACGGGCGTAGAACGCCAGCACCTGTCGGTTGGCAAAAGCATAATTTGCCGCGCAGCGCATGGCCGCCAGGTAGCTCTGCCCTTCCTTCGAGCTTAGCGGCGCGCAAACCAGCTCCCGATCCGGCAGGTGGATATTATAACGGCGAACCGCGTCCTGGAATTCCTCGACATAGTCTGTGCAAATTTGGTGACCAAAGCCGCGCGATCCGCAATGGATTTGCAGCACCAGGTTGCCTTCTGCCAGGCCCATCACCTGGGCTGCCTGGGGGTCAAATATGTGATCAACGACATCGACTTCGATGAAATGATTGCCAGCGCCTAGTGTGCCAAGCTGGGGACGACCGCGTTCTTTGGCACGCTTGCTGACCTTGTCCGGATCGGCGCCTTCCAACCGCCCGCTTTCCTCGGTACGCCGCAGATCTGCCTCGCTGGCGTAGCTGTGTTTGAGTGCCCAACGCGACCCCTCCCGGCAAACCTGGTCTAACTCAGCCTCGCTCATGCGTAGCGCGCCTTTCCCGCCGACTCCACTTGGGCAATAATGGTTGAGCGCCGATGCCAGATCGCTCAGGTGGTCAACCGCATCCTGGTATGAGATCTGAGAGGCAAGTAAGCGCACCCCACAGTTGATGTCGTAACCAATTGCCCCAGGGGAGATAACACCATCTGGATAACGGGTCGCCGCCACGCCGCCAATCGGAAATCCATAGCCTTGGTGCATATCGGGCATAACCAGTACTTCACCAACCAATCCCGGTAAAGTGGCAGCATTCACCGCCTGTTCGAGCGAGTTATCATCCATCACTTTTTCAAGCAGCCGCCGGGTGGCAAATATGCGCACTGGGACGCGCATATCCTGGCGATAAGTACGGGGGATTTCCCATTCATAATCACTGATCTGCTTCAGATCTTGTAAGGCGACCATTCACCTGCCTCCTGATCAATCAATCCCTGGATGAGAGCAACGGCTATGTGCATGCAAGAATTTCAGACATCGAAAACGATGCGCGCTTCTACCCCGCGCTGGGTTTGGCGCAGCCTTAAATTATGGTAAGTGACAGCTTTAATTTCCTTATCCAGGCTATGCAAAGGTACCCCTTCTACTCTAGCGAGCAGTCTGTCCTCATGAAGTGTGAGATTAAAGCTCACGAACACCAGGCCATCCCGCTCCTGGACATAGAGCAGCTCAGAGAGAAATGAGACCAATAGTTTTTCCGAGTCGGTCGCTGGCAATACAAAACTTCGTTGCTGAACAGGGCCTTGCTCGATCTGCACACCGGAAAGTGCATTCATGCCGCGCGCAGCCTGTTCTAACAACGCCGGTAAATCTGGAGCCCATACCTCCAGCTCCCAGTCAGCGGTATGCTCGATTTCTCGGAAACCAGCCTGTGAACTCATCCTGAAATAAAAGTATACCGTATTTTCATATCCATCAAGCACTCAGGCATGCCGGTTACTACTCGCCACCGAAGATATTGATCATGATTAGCTTAGCGGTATTAAATCGCGGTGAGAGCAGTTCTTTGACCAGCGAGTATAATTACCCTGGAATACTGTGTTATGAAAGAATCCAAACGCTTCGAAACGACGCTGGACCAGGTTGAAGCGCGCTTGCAGTCCTTAATTGAGGGCAGCATCTCACGCTTTTTTTCAGCCAGTCAACCGGATGCCAATGTGGCGCATCTATTGGTGCATGCCATGTGGGAAGGCACATCCCACAGCTCAGATGGCGTATTGCAGGCACCAAATTTATATTTGCTGCAAGTTGAGCCGTCGCTCGCAGACTATTTCTCTGCCAATCAGGCCTTACTCGATGATCTGGCAAACACCCTGCAAACTGCTGCGCAGGAATCTGGGTTGGTATTTTCCAACCATCCGGTTGTGCGGGTGATGCCTGTGATAGGCATCCCAGACGGAGAAATTCGGATCACGGCCAGTAACAGCCAGGATAATCTTGCCGAGACACATGCTATGCCGCATGAGCCAAAGCCCGAGCAGATTGATCGGTCCGACACAATAGACAGTCTGATCCCTGCAGGAGCTTTCCTGATCGTTGATGGCACGCGTGTTTTTTCACTCACTCAAACCTTGATCAATATCGGACGCCGCCAGGATAGCCATTTGGTGATCGACGACCCGCGTGTCTCGCGCCAACATGCCCAACTACGTTCAATTCAGGGCAGGTTTGTAATCTTCGACTTAAACTCGACCGGTGGCACCCTGGTGAACGGTCAGCCTGCTCACCAGTACACCCTCTCACCTGGGGATGTAATTTCTCTATCCGGGGTGCCCCTGGTTTATGGTCAAGAAGAATTCAGGCCGGATGAGACCCAAAAAGTGAATCTGCCTGCTGCGGATAACCGTCAGCAGCATACCGATTGACATTCAGCGAACCTTATACCAGGCATGAGCGCCCCAATTCTATTGGCACTTCGCATAGCTCTAATCTTTCTCCTTTTTGCATTCATTGGTTGGGCGTTTGTCACTCTATGGAGAGATCTGAAGAAGCAAAGCAGTCTACTTGCCACGCCCAGCTTTCCGGCAATCCAGCTTACATTTCGAGAAAATGGCAACGTACGCGTAGTACGCTTTACCAGCCCAAAGATTGCCATCGGGCGTGATCCGGCCTGCGAGCTGTACCTGGAGGATAAGACCATCTCCGCCAGGCATACCCAGTTATACTTTCGAGATAATCAGTGGTGGGGAGAGGATCAGCAGTCCACCAACGGGACATTTCTGAACCAGGAACGCCTCATCGAGCCAGTGGTGTTGGCTAGCGGCGATCGGCTTCAATGCGGCCAGGTTTTATTTACCATTGCCATTGGAGATCAGCCAAGTATCACGATTGATAGCAGCCAATAATCTGTATTCATACCAACGCATGGCGGTATCTTCGCTGTATGAAAGGATCGGAGGGCATTATGGAGTTTCAGCCTAAACTTGCAATCATCGGTGGTTCCGGCATCTATTCGATGCCGGAGCTGCAGGACACAAAATCGTTCGCCCTGGATACACCCTTCGGACAACCCAGCAGCCCGATCGTAGTCGGGTCATTATCCGGCCAGGCAGTGGCTTTTCTGGCCCGGCATGGGATTGGGCATGCCATCAGTCCATCGGAGGTGAATTACCGCGCCAATATCTATGCTTTGAAATCGATTGGGGTCGAACGAATTGTCAGTATCAGCGCCTGCGGATCGCTGCGGGATGATTATGCCCCGGGTGATATCGTCATCCCGGATCAGCTCTTTGACTTTACCCGGGATCGTAAACGCAGCTTTTTTGGTGATGGAATGGTAGCACATATCAGCGTGCCCGATCCGTTCTGCCCCCAGTTGTCCGAGCTGGTTTACACCGCCGTGGAAGCAACCAGGGCGCGCCTGCACCGTGGAGGAACGGTTATTACCGTTGAAGGCCCAAGGTTTTCCACACGGGCAGAGTCGAATGTCTTTCGCACCTGGGGTATATCTTTGATAGGGATGACCACCTCGCCGGAGGCTTTCCTGGCGCGTGAAGCAGAAATGTGCTACACAGTAATGGCGCATGTGACTGATTACGACGTCTGGCATGTCAGCGAGCAGCCCGTCACCGTGGAGATGGTTGTCGAGATTCTGAACCAAAATACTCAAATAGCCCAACAATGTGTGAAGAACCTGACAGCAAACCTGCCTAACGTCTACACCTGTGACTGTAGCAACGCCCTGGCAAATGCCTTAATCACGCGTCCAGATGTCATTCCGGTAGAAACTCGCCAACGATTGGGATTGTTGGTGGACCGTTATCTTAAACCTAAATAAACCTGATGCGCAATCCGCCCAGGGAAAGCCAGTTGTTATTCCTGGCAACGGCTTTCCTGTTTCTTTATTCCGTTGCGTTAACCCTGGCACCAGCCGTACGCTTGCGTAGCTGGCAGGTCGAGTATGCCTGGCAGCATTGGATCGGCTTCCTGGCCTGGCTGGCCGTCTTCGGGGTTGCCGCTTACCTCAGCGCCAGGAAGCTCCCTGAGCACGATCCCTATCTGCTACCGGTCGCCGGCTTACTTACTGGCTGGGGCTTGCTAACTGTATGGAGGCTGTTTCCTGACTCAGGTTTACGCCAATCGATGTGGCTGCTAGTCGCCGGGTTGATCTACCTGGTAGGACTCAATTTTCCAGTCCTCCTGAGCTTGCTACGGCGTTATAAATACCTATGGCTGACACTGGGCCTTTTCCTTACTGCGCTGACGTTGATTTTTGGTACCAATCCGTTAGGCTATGGGCCGCGTATGTGGCTGGGCTGCTGTGGTATTTACCTGCAGCCCTCGGAACCGCTTAAGTTCTTGCTGGTCGTCTACCTAGCGGCATACCTGGCAGATCGATTGCCTGTGATGGGACTGCCCGCCCGGCGGATAGAAATCACCCGGCCGGTGAAGAAAGCAAAAGCGACAGATGAGCAGTCCAGCCACAAGAATCGTACGCCAGGCTCTAGGGTCACGCACTCCGGGAAACTGCTGCCATTACTAGCCCCCACTCTGGTGATGACCGGGCTCTCGCTGCTGCTGCTGCTGATCCAGCGCGATCTCGGAACGGCATCTATATTTCTTTTCATCTACTTTGCTATCTTATACGTTGCTACCGGCCGAAAGGAAGTTTTACTGGCGGCGCTGTTGGTGCTGGTCTTATTTGCCACGATAGGGTATTGGATGTTCGACCTGGTGCGCCTCAGGATCGATGCCTGGTTAAATCCCTGGCTGGATCCCAGCGGGCGCTCCTACCAGATTGTACAATCGTTGCTGGCAGTTGCTAACGGAGGCTTGCTCGGTCGCGGGCCGGGGGTAGGTAATCCGGGCCTGGTACCCATATCCCATTCGGATTTCATATTCTCCGCCATCAGCGAAGAGACTGGACTGGTTGGTGGTTTGGGTGTACTGCTGCTGCTGGCCTTATTCGCCAACCGCGGCCTGCGCCTGGCCTTATCCGCACCGAATGCCTACCAGCGCTACCTGGCGACCGGACTGACCTGCTTGATCGTAGCCCAAAGCGTTTTAATTATTGGTGGGAATTTGCGCCTGCTGCCGCTTACCGGGGTAACACTCCCCTTTGTGTCTTATGGGGGCTCATCGTTAGTCGTCTCTTTTCTGTCTTTATTGATCCTTACCTTGATCTCAATTCAAAAAGATGCACGCCCTGCTTTCCTGCCCAACCCACAAAATTACCTGCAGCTTGGTGCATTCCTGCTTGCTGGGTTGGCGGCGGCTGCAATTGTGGCCGCCTGGTGGGCAGTCTATCGTGGACCTGACCTGCTTACTCGCACCGATAACCCTCGCAGGGCGATTGCCGACCGCTATGTGGAACGCGGGGAACTGCTCGACCGGCACAACAAACCGATCAACATCACCACGGGATCGTCTGGCAATTACACCCGCGAAATCCTTTACCCGCCCTTGAGCAACGTAGTCGGATATACTCACCCAATCTACGGTCAATCAGGCCTGGAAGCCAGTATGGATTCTTACCTGCGGGGTTTGCAGGGCAACCCGGGTCTGACCATCTGGCTGGACCACTTGCTTTACGGCCAGCCGCCGCCTGGTTTGGATGTACGCTTAAGTCTCGATAGCGGTCTGCAGCAGACCGCTGATCAGCTTCTGGAGGACAAAACCGGGGCGCTCGTGCTGGTCAATGCTCAAACAGGCGAAATCTTGGCGATGGCTTCGCACCCGACTTTTGATGCCAACCAGCTGGAAGCAAATTGGGAATCTCTGGTAAATGACCCGGGCTCTCCCTTGCTGAACCGTGCCCTGCTGGGTGATTATCCGGTTGGCACAGGATTGGCTCCTGAGCTAACCCAAAGCGTTCTGGATGAAACAGGTCAGGCGACAACCACAGAAGGGCGGCAAGCATCTCCTCTGGAGATGGCGCTTGCGGCGGCGGCATTGAGCAACAATGGCATCCGACCGGCAGCACATCTAAGCCTGGCAGTGGATACGCCCAGTGCGGGTTGGGTGCTTCTCCCTGCCGAAGGCGAGGCGCAAGAAACGCTCAGCCCACAGGTTGCCGATCAAGCGCTCAATGAACTTGCTATCCCGGCTGAGTCGATTTGGCAAAGCGCCGATTGCGTCGTCGACCCAGGAGAAGAGGCGGGTGATTTCTGCTGGTACACAGCCGGGACGCTGCCTGAGTGGCAAGGAACACCCCTGGCATTAGCTGTATTGCTAGAGAAGCGTGATCCAAACCTGGCAAAGCACGTCGGCCGGATGATGCTTATGGCAGCTATGCAACCTTGAAAAGGGACACCCATGAACATTCTTCATGGGTGTCCCTTAAATCAGGGCGTCACGCGCAGAAAGCGCCGCTTACCGACCTGCAGCACACCAGGGTGGGGAAAAGTTTGGTTAGGGTCGGTGAGTGTCACGCCATCCAGCCGCACACCATTCTGGGTGACCATCCGCCGGCCTTCGCTTTTACTGGCAACCAGTTGGTTGGTCACCAATACATCCAGCAAAGACACCCCTTCTTGTAATTTGTATTCTGCCATCTGCTCCGGCATGTCGCCCTGCTGAAACACGCGCACGAATTCCTGTTCAGCGTGCTCGGCCTCCGCCTCGGAGTGATAGATGGACACAATTTCGCGTGCCAGCTTCATTTTTGCGTCACGCGGATGCAGGCTCCCACTCGCCATCGCCGACTCGATCTGGGCAATTTCAGATGGTGTCCAGCGGGTTACCAGCCGGTAGAAAAGTCCCATGGCTTTATCCGGCACGCTCATCACCTTACCATACATATCCTCTGGGGTGGAAAGCAAGGGGATGTGGTTGCCCAACGACTTGCTCATTTTGACTTCCCCATCCGTGCCGGGTAATATTCCCAAAATAATGGCAATGTTGGGTTTCTCTCCCAGGGCGGTCATGAGCTTCCGCGCGGCTGTGACGATATTAAACAATTGATCGGTACCGCCAACCTGAACATCGGTGCGTAATGCATAAGCATCGTAGCCTTGCATCAAGGCATAAAAAGTCTCGTGCAAGTAGATCGCATCCCCATTCTCCCAGCGCAGGCGAAAATTCTCACGATTGATAAATTGCTGAATGGTGAAGTTGGAAGCCAGTTTAATCACCTCGGCAAATGACAGCTCCGAAAGCCACTCGGCATTGTAGCGGATTTGCAGCCTGGAGCGATCCAGCACCTTGTACGCTTGCTCTGCGTAGGTATTCGCGTTGGCAGCAACCTGTTCCTGGGTAAGCTGTGGGCGTAGCTTATCTTTATCGGAAGGATCGCCAATCAAGGAGGTGTAATTGCCAACCAGAAAGACCACTTCGTGCCCCAGCTCCTGGAACTGTCGTAGTTTGCGCATCGGTACCGTGTGCCCCAGGTGCAGGTCACTGGTACGGGGATCAAAGCCGCAATATACCTTCAAAGGGCGACCCACTTTCTCGGCTTCATTCAAGCGCAGGCGCAGCTCGTTTGCCATCGCTTGTTTGAGCTCTTCATCGCCGTATTCGGTACCTTGCATCAGGTAGGCGACTTGCTCATCGATGGTCATCTTCCTCTCACTCATACTTCACTCCTCAATAATCAAATCATTCCAGTTGTGGGGTGCATCATAAATCGCGCCGTCAGCGGAGAGGGCGCGTCCAGCTCGCGCAGTCGTCGATCACTTCCGGGCATAATAAACCTGCTTCCCAGTGTGCTCGATCTCTTGAAGGCCGGTCATTTGCAATATTCTTTGAAGAATAAGATCGCCACTTTCAAAGCCCATGCGGCCTCTGACCTCGCCGCTCATTTTTACCTCACCGAGTGAACGAAAATCAAAGTGCCCCGCAGCACCATATATCCGAATCTTGTCCCCCCAATTCGATGTTATTAATATAATCTGCAGGATCTGCTCCCAGCGCAGGTAGACATGGCGCAGGCCATTATCAAACTGAATCCCATCCGGATCTAAGTAGATCACGGTGCGGCGATCCATCCAATTCCCTAAGCTGATACTCAGCGATGCCAGGAGCAGAAATATTGTCACGTACGGAACATAAGATGGCACATGCAGCTCACGGATGCCCAGGATCAGCCAACCGACCACCATCAGCAGACCTGAAAGCCACGCCAGCGCTTCACCGCGGCGGGATAGTAAAATCGGTCGGAATTCTTCTTTGAGCATAGGCCTATTATAAAATAAATTACTTTCCGATTATTCGTTGCTGTGAGTCAAACCGTTAACAACCGTTAAAAATAACCCGTGCTATAATGTGCCAAATCAGTGAGGCGCCATGCACGAACCGGTGTTAGTTTTAAATGCCAACTTCGAGCCGATCCACGTCTGTAGTACCCGCAGAGCCGTTGGGTTGGTAATGACCGGCAAAGCCACCCTGGTAATGAACGGGCGTGGTGAGATTAAAACCGTCTCCCGCACCTATCCCAGACCCTCCATTATCCGCCTGGAGCGGATGATCCGCCGGCCGCGCCCCACCATCCGCCTGACCAAGCGGGAAGTCCTAAGGCGGGACAATTATACCTGCCAATATTGTGGCTTACCTGCCACCCATCTGACGATTGATCACGTCATTCCGCGCCGCCTGGGAGGCAGGCACACTTGGGAGAACCTGGTGGCAGCCTGTCCCACCTGCAATCACCACAAAGGTGGCAGGACGATCGAGCAAGCACAAATGCGTCTGCTGCACTATCCTGCAGAGCCTCCATCCTCGGCACATTACCTGTTCTCTCGCCATTTGAGTAACAACCGGGAATGGCTGCCATTTATCGAAGGATGGTAAGCAGATCTATTACCGAACAACAAACCGGGTTATTCAGGTGCCCGGTTTATCTTATTTAATGTGAATTTGGATAAACCCAAAACACCCCTTTTTTCTTTATCCCGACTGACGTAATTTAGAGTTCAATTCTTTGGAAATCAACAGCTAGCGATACGGGGCCTGGAAAGGTCTGCCTTGACTCTTCCACCAATGGATTGGGGTCAAACTCCCAGGTTCGGTAGTGGATCAGGTACAACCGTTTTGCACCCGCTTGGCGGGCAATCTCTCCAGCCTGGGCAGCAGAAGTATGACCGATTGTCTCGCCGGACGCCTCATGAATCAGCACATCCGCACCGCGCGCCAATCGAACAACCCCATCCGATGGTGATGTATCTCCCGAGTAGGCTAGCACCTTACCGGAATTTATTGACTCTATACGCAGACCGAGATTGGGAATCAGGTGCTCAACTGGCGAAGCCAAAATCTTGAAATCTTGGCTTTCCAGAACGACTGCCATCTCCTGCTCCGCAACTGGATGAAAG
>JAGDMX010000135.1 GCA_017860725.1 Chloroflexota bacterium
AGCAGATGAACCAGCAAGTAGTGCTCAAGAGTATGAATGAAATCGCCCTGATGCGGGAAGCGGGTCGGGTTAATGCCCTGGCGCTGAACGCCGTGCGTGAAGCCATCCGGCCGGGAGTGACCACGGCCGAGCTGGATGCGATTGCAGACGAAGTGATTCGCAAGCACGGTGGTAAGCCGGTTTTCAAGGGCTATCCTGGACCCTACCCTTACCCGGCGACGCTCTGCACCAGTATCAATGACGAGCTGGTGCACGGTATTCCCGGTAAGCGCAAGCTTAAAGAGGGCGATATCATCTCAGTCGATTGCGGCACTCTTTTGGATGGGTTTATCGGTGACTCAGCTTTCACTGCCGGGGTGGGCGAGATCTCTCCGGAGGCAGAACGTTTGCTGCGCGTCACAGAAGAATCGCTCTACAAGGGAATCGAAAAAATGCGCCCAGACCAACGGTCGGGTGATGTTTCTTTTGCCATCCAGAGTCACGTGGAGAGCAGCGGCATGTATGTCACGCGTGAGTACACTGGTCACGGCGTGGGCAGGCAGATGCACGAAGGCCCCCAGGTCCCTAATTACGGGATACCAGGCCGCGGGTTGCAGCTGCGACCTGGAATGACAATTGCCCTGGAACCAATGGTTTTGGTTGGCACTGCACGGACGCGCGTCCTGCCTGACCGCTGGACGGTAGCTTCGGCGGACGGCTCGCTCACGGCGCACTTCGAGCACTCAGTGGCTGTCACAGAAAACGGCCCAGTGATTTTGACGCTGCCATAAAAAGTGGGCTGGACGGAATCAGGAAAGACAGGTATAATCGCAACTTTGGCTAGAAAAGACCGGATACAACCTGCCTGTCTGTACGTAGAAATGGAATCATTGTTAGAAGGAGATACGAACTGTGAAAGTTTCTTCATCAATCAAAAAACGCTGTGCGAAATGCAAAATTGTCAAGCGCAATGGCGTATTATATGTAATTTGTGATAATCCAAAACATAAGCAGAGGCAGGGATAGACGGCTATGGCGCGTATCGAAGGTGTTGACTTACCACGCAACAAGCGCGTAGAAGTAGGCTTGACATACATTTATGGAATCGGATTGCCGCGCTCGCACGAGATTCTTGCGGCCACCAAGGTAAATCCCGATACCCGTATCAAAGACCTTACAGATGCTGAGGTCAACCTACTGCGTGATTACATCTCGCAGACTTTTAAGGTCGAAGGTGATCTGCGCCGCGAAGTTCAGCTCAATATTAAGCGGCTGATCGAGATCGGTAGCTATCGCGGCCTGCGGCACCGCCGGAATTTACCGGCGCGCGGCCAGCGCACTCGCACCAACTCACGCACCCGCAAAGGTCCGAAAAAGACTGTGGCCGGGCGCGGTCGACGGCGCGGCGCAACAAAGAAATAATCTCACGCCGGGTGCATTCTCTGGCTGGCCGGATCGGGTACCTTCCTCCCGGCGGCTGTCCGGTCTTCCTGAGATGCACCTGGGGTGTGGATTTTCATTGGACAGATGCAAGGATAATGAAGAGGTAGTATGGCTCAGAGTCAAAGTGTACGATCAACACGCCGCAAAGGTGCGGTAAAAAAAACCAAGCGCACCCTGTCAACCGGGCAGGTGCACATTCTGGCAACCTTCAACAATACGATTGTCACGGTTACCGATGCGCAGGGAAACACCGTAGCCTGGGGCAGCGCTGGCTCCGCTGGGTTTAAGGGTTCTCGCAAGAGCACGCCCTTTGCGGCGCGACTGGCCGCCGAACAGGCAATTAAAGCCGCCGTTGCGATGGGTTTGCAAGAAGCAGAGCTGTTTGTTAAGGGACCGGGTCCCGGCCGTGAATCAGCCATTCGCGCTGTGCAGGCTTTGGGACTGAAGGTGACGACCATCTCGGATGTTACCCCAGTACCGCATAATGGCTGCCGGCCTCCAAAGAAACGCCGCGTGTAATTCGAACTTGGGAAGGATAAAGAAAAGATATGGCTAAGTATCGTGGGCCAGTTTGTAAATTATGCCGACGAGAAGGTGAAAAACTGTTTCTCAAAGGCGAGCGGTGCTTCACACCGAAATGCGCCTTTGAGCGCCGGGGTTATGGCCCGGGACAACATGGTAAAGGCACTCAATTCCGCCGCCGGCGGGAATCGGACTACAATCGCCAGTTGCGCGCCAAGCAGAAGGCGCGTCGCGTGTATGGTGTTTTGGAAAGGCAATTCCGGCGCTACTATGAAGTGGCACTCGGCCGGCGCGGCCTGACCGGTTTAAACCTGCTGCAGATCCTGGAGTCCCGCTTGGACAATGTGATCTTCCGGCTGGGTTATGCCGACAGCCGTGCTCAGGCACGCTTGCTGGTCACTCATGGACATTTTATGGTGAATGGACGCCGGACCGACGTCCCCTCCACGCTACTGGGGCAGGGCGATGTGCTGGCTGTGCGAGATGGCTCGCGCACACGTGAATTCTTTAAGGGCCTCCCAGATACGGCTGAAAACCGGTCGATTCCGGCCTGGTTGAGCCGCGATGTGCGAGCACTTTCTGGCACCGTGCTGCGATTGCCTGAGCGATCTGAGATCGATGGCAACCTGAGCGAGCAGCTCATCGTTGAGTATTACTCGAGATAAAAAGAGCCAGTGTGGTTACCGGCAGGTTGGTGTGCGGTTGAGTTTGCATGCCAACCTGGCACCGAAACCAGGATTGATTTGGGGATGAGGTGAACCGTGATAGGTTTAAGTAATATGGTAACACCGAAAATTGAGCGCGAAGCAGAAGCGCGCAATTACGGTAAATTTGTCATCAGTCCGCTGGAACGCGGTTATGGCATCACGTTGGGCAATGCCTTGCGCCGGGTGCTGCTCTCCTCTCTGGAGGGGGCGGCAGTGACCTCGATGCACATTGCCGATGTGCAGCACGAATTCAGTGATATCCCGGGTGTGCGCGAAGACGTGATCCGTGTGATGCTGCAGATCAAGCAACTGCGGATTAAGCTTTATGATGTGGAGACAGCCCGCCTACACCTGGATGTGCGCGGTGAAGGCTCAGTGGTTGCCGGTGATATCATCGCGCCTTCTGAGGTGGAAATCGTGAATCCGGATCTCTACCTGTTTACGGTAGACGATCCGAACGCCCACCTGGAGATCGACCTGACCGTCGAGCAAGGCCGCGGCTACTCGCCCGCTGACGATCGCCTGGGGCACCTACCGATTGCCGAGCTGCCTGTGGATGCGATCTACAGCCCGGTGCGCCGGGTAAATTGGGATGTAGGGTCCGCCCGCGTTGGTCAGAGTACCAACTATGACCGCTTGGTGATCGAAATCTGGACGGATGGCACCATTGGCCCGGAAAAAGCGCTGAGTAGCAGCGCAAAAATGCTGATCGATCACCTGCGCCATCTGGCCGGCATTAGCGAAGAGACCCTGGCGGCGATTGCGTTGGATCAAGAAGAAGTCAGCCGCCTGACGAGTGAAATGATTGAGACCCCGATCGAAAATCTGGACCTGTCGGTGCGCGTCTTCAACTCGCTGAAGCGCACCGGCATCACTACCGTTGGTGAGGTGCTCGAGTTGCTGGAGAAGGGCGACGAGGCAGTGATGTCCATCCGCAACTTTGGTGAAAAGAGCCTGGACGAGCTGCGCCAGAAGATGCGCGAGAAGGGTTACTTGAAAGACGGAAAGAATATCGAAGTGGAGTAATTGATATGCGACACAGAGTAGCTGGAGTCAAACTTGGACGTAAAAAGGACGAGCGTATCGCTCTGCGGCGCAATCTGGTGAAGCAGTTGTTTGATCACGAGCGCATTCGCACCACGCGTGCTAAAGCAGTCGCTGTGCGTGGGCAAGCGGAGCGCCTGATCACGCTGGCAAAGCGCAGCCGCGAGGCTGATGAAGCCGGGAAGGTGCATGCACGACGCCTGGCTGCCGCTCGATTGAGCGACCCGGATGCCGTGAAGAAACTGTTTGACGATATTGCACCGCGCTATGAGAATCGCCCGGGTGGGTATACACGGATCGTGAAACTTGGTCCACGCCAGGGTGATGCTGCTGAGATGGTGCTGTTAGAGTTGGTAGAGGACTAAGCAAATCAAGATTGGGCGGTAGGTTGCTGGGATCACGACAACAGACGCTTGTGTTTTGAGATCGACGCACCCTGACCCAATAAATGGCACGTTACCAGATCATTATCGCTTACGACGGCACCGAATTCGAGGGCTTTCAACGACAAGCGAAAGCTCGCACAGTTCAAGGTGCTGTTGAGGTAGCGCTGCGTAAGATTGGCTGGCAAGGGCAGTCTATACTGGCAGCGGGTCGCACCGATACCGGTGTGCACGCCGAAGGGCAGGTGGTTGCCTGCGACCTGGATTGGGGTCATCCCATTCAAGAGTTCCAGGCGGCCCTGAACGCTAACCTGCCCAGTGATGTGGCTGTGCGCCGGGTCCGGTGTGTCCGGGCGGATTTCCACCCGCGTTATGATGCGCTGACCCGGCGGTATCGCTACCGGATTTTCTGCGCCGAAGGGCGCGAGCCGTTGCGAGAGCGCTATGCCTGGCGCATATGGCCCGGTGTAACGCTCGAAGCCCTGCAAGAATCGGCCCGCTGCCTGCCTGGAACCCACGATTTTGCTGCTTTTGGGACCCCGCCCCGTACCGGAGGCAGCACAATCCGCAATGTTTACCAGGCGACCTGGCGGCAGAGCGATCAGGATCTCATCTTTGAGATCACCGCCAATGCCTTTTTGTATCGCATGGTGCGGCGTATCGTGTACGTCCTGGTAGCAGTGGCTCAAGGACGGCTGGATGCAGCCCGGATAGTGGAGAGCCTGGCTGGGAACAAACTGGAAACCGTGCAGGGATTAGCCCCACCGAATGGACTGACGCTGGTCGAGGTGACTTATCCGGCCGAGATTGTGGAAGCTGACCCGGCGCCAAATGCCGATCAGAGACAATGATCAGGGATTATCAAGTACTTATTTTTGAATTTCGGCCTGGGAAAATACACGCCCGGTCGTGAAGTGGAGTGGACGAAAGTGGAAAAAACCTATTATCCGAAAGCAGGCGAAATCCAGCAGGAGTGGATCCTGGTGGATGCCAACGATCAGAATCTGGGCCGCCTGGCAACACTGATTGCCAGCATCCTGCTGGGCAAGAACAAGCCCAACTTCACCCCTGGCGTTGATGTGGGTGATTTTGTAGTCGTGATTAACGGCGAGCGTGTGCGCGTGACTGGGCGGAAGTTGGAAGACAAGTTTTACTACAAGCACTCGAACTATCCCGGTGGGATTAAAGCCGTCAGCCTGCGCCAGCAGTTGAACAAGCACCCCGATCGGGTCATTCGCAGCGCAGTGTGGGGCATGCTGCCACACAACAAGTTCGGTCGCCAGATTATCAAGAAGCTTAAGGTCTATGCTGGACCGGAGCATCCGCATGCCGCTCAGCAGCCGAAAGACTTGCCGTTAACGAAGGAGTAAGAGGGATGACAGTTCAATACTATGAAGGCATAGGCCGCCGCAAGGAAAGCACCGCCCGGGTGCGTGTAATGAGCGGCTCGGGAAAGTTTACCGTCAATGACAAACCCGCCGAGGAGTACTTCCCCCGGGTGGGTGATATGCAGAAGGTTACTGCTCCCCTGGATGCCGCTGGAGAAAATCCCAGCGCTCTGGACATCACCGTCGTGGTGGTTGGAGGGGGTGTGACCGGGCAGACAGTCGCCGTTCAGTTGGGCATGGCGCGCGCCCTGGTAAAAATGAATCCGGACGTGCATAGCGCGATGCGCAAGGGTGGCTTTCTTACTCGGGATGCGCGTATCAAAGAGCGCAAGAAGCCAGGCCTGAAGCGTGCCCGCAAAGCCCCGACTTACACCAAGCGTTAAACCCTATTTCTTTGAACCATAGATAGATTTCATAGAGCGGTATACTTGCTCTGTGAAATCTATCTTGTTTTTCTAAGAGGATGACTGTGCCTGGAATTACACTGCTCGGCCTCGGGCCGGGCGATCCACAGTTGATGACCCGCCAGGCTTGGGAGGTGTTGCAATCGTGTCGTGAGCTTTACCTGCGCACTTCTCATCACCCGGTAGTGACCAGCCTGCCCGATTCGCTCCAGATCCATGCGTTTGACAGCCTGTTTGACAGCGGACTGTCGATCGAGATGGTTTGCTTTCAGATTGTAGAGCAAGTGCTGGCTCTCGGGCAGCGCCCGCAGGGAGTCATCTATGCTGTGCCCGGGCACCCCTACGTAGCAGAAGACACCTCTCCGGAGATCGCCCGCCGGGCGCAAGCTCTGGATATCTCGGTGCGTGTGGTCGAAGGGCTAAGCTTTTTGGAGCCCACTTTCACTGCGCTGGGGTTGACCCCTTTACCGCATACTGCGGTGGTGGATGCTTTGACCCTGGCAGCCGGGCATATGCCGCCATTCCCCACCAGCGCCCCGGCCATCATTGCTCAGCTCCATTCCCGGGTGCTGGCCACGCAGATTAAACAGGCACTGATGTCGTTATATCCAGGAGAACACAATGTGCAGTTAGTACATGCTGCTGGCACACCTCAAGTGATGGTCGAATTGCTGGCGTTGCAGGACATCGACCGGAGCGAGCGGTTCGCTGCCACGACCAGTCTTTACCTGCCGCCTCTTGGACCAACGACTTCATTCGAGGCTTTCCTGGAGATAATTGCTCATCTGCGTGCCCCGGACGGCTGTCCCTGGGACCGTGAGCAGACTCACCAAACCCTACGCACCCACCTGCTGGAAGAGACCTATGAAGTTTTGGCGGCTTTGGATGAGAATGATTCGCAGGCAATGCGCGAAGAATTCGGCGACCTGCTGCTCCAGGTGGT
>JAGDMX010000136.1 GCA_017860725.1 Chloroflexota bacterium
TCTTCGGCCGCATTGCGCGCCTGGCGTGCCAGGTCACGCTGGTGGTGGATTTCGTTAAGCAGGTTATCGGCTCGGATATCCTCCGGACTTAGTTCCGACCGGGCTTCGGTAATAATCTTCTCCGGCAGCCCCAGGCGTTGAGCGATCGCCAGGGCATTCGAACGACCCGGCAGTCCGATCGTCAGGTGAAAAGTCGGCCTGAGAGTCTCAAGATCGAACTCAACGCTGGCATTGACCGCCCCAGGCGTGGCATGCGCGTAAGTCTTCAATTCTGGGTGATGCGTGGTAACTAAAGTTGTGATCCCGCGCTCCAGCACGCTGGATAGGATTGCCCTTGCCAGCGCAGCGCCTTCCTGGGGATCCGTGCCGGCGCCTAACTCATCCAAAATGACCAGGGAAGTCGGGGTCGCCTGATCCAGGATGCGGATAATGTTGGTGACATGGCCCGAAAAAGTGGATAAGGATTGCTCGATGGACTGCTCGTCACCGATATCTGCAAAGATATTCTCGAAAACACTGATTTCCGAGCCAGCCTGCACAGGAATGTGCAAACCGGTTTGAGCCATGAGAGCTAATAGGCCAATGGTTTTCAATGTGACCGTCTTGCCGCCGGTATTGGGACCGGTGACAATCATGGCATAGGTTGCTTCGTCCAGGTCGACGTCAATCGGTACAACGGTCAAGGGATCTAACAAAGGATGCCGGGCTTGATATAAACGGATCACACTTCCCGGGTGTCCCATTTGACTCGGGCTGCCATCCGCCTGATTACGATCGGGTGACGGATTATTCTCCGATAAAGTATGCAGCTTCGGTTCTACGGCATGCAGCTCTTCGGCATACTTGGCGCGCGCCAGGGCCAGGTCCAGCCGAGCGATTACTTCTACCGTGTGGACGATTTCCTCTGCGTGCAATCCTACCTGGTGGGAGAGCTCGGCCAGAATGCGCCGCTCCTCATCACGCTCCGCCAATTCCAATTCACGAAACCGGTTATTCAGCTCAACGACAACCAGGGGCTCCACAAACAGAGTCGCTCCTGAGGCGGACTGGTCATGCACAATGGAGCGGATGCGCCCTTTAAACTCAGCACGCAACGGGACAACATAGCGACCATCGCGTTGGGTGATTAATGCTTCTTGCAAGTAGGGGCCATTATTCGGATCGCCAATAATGCGTTGCAAGCGCGTCATCAAGCGGTCATGAGCGATGCGCAAATCATGCCTGATCTCTGCCAGTTTATCCGAGGCCGAATCGAGGATCTCCCCGCGGTCAGAGATCGATCGTGAGATTGAATCGATCAAACCCAGTGGGGGTGGTAGCTGGCTGACGATATCGGCCAGGTTTGGATAAGCATCTACCCAACGTTCGAAGGTGCGCGCCAACGTACGCGCCGATATCAAGGTATATTTCACGTCCAATAAATCGCCTGGAAGTAAGACACCTCCATGATTCGCCAGGTCGACCGCCTGGCGAACATCGCGCGCCCCACCAATCGTCAATTCGGCGTGTGTGGAGATCAACCTGACGGCTTCAGAGGTTTCTGCCAGGCGACGGCGCGCCTCAAAAATATCGCCTGTCGGGCGGAGCTGACGCGCCATCTCTGCAGAAGCCGAAAAGGAGCAGAAGCCGGCTAATCGATCGAGGATTTTGTCATATTCAAGCGTATGCAGGGTTTTATCGTCCATGATCCTACAAGTTTCAAATAATAATTCCCAACAGCCTCGTGAGTTTACCATAAAAGTATTGTCAAACTGGATGTATAATAACCTCGGGCTTGTATCCACCAACCACCACCTGGTCATTTCCTTTCGTGGTTCAATCTCTATTATAGAAATTTTTCACATCCCCAGCGTTTAAATCATTCTTCCAGGAGACTAAACCATGGCTTATACCTATGCAGTGCTGGGTGCGGGTCGACAAGGGACTGCCGCCGCTTATGATCTGGCTCGCTGGGGAGAGGCGGATCGAGTCATCCTGGCTGACTTGAACCTGGAGTCCGCCCAAAAGGCTGCCCAAAGGGTCAATTCCTTGGTGGAAAAGTCAATTGCACAGGCGCACCAGGTTGATGTGACCGATCCGCTTGCGGTGCAAAGTGTCCTTGGCGGTGTAGATGCATTCCTCAGCGCCGTACCGTACTATTACAACCTGGGTTTGACGCAGATGGCGATCGAATGCAAAGCCCATATGGCAGACCTGGGAGGGAACACCGATATTGTCCGCCAACAGCATAGCTTCCACCAGGCTGCCCAGGCGGCAGGGGTCAGCATCCTCCCAGACTGCGGACAGGTCCCTGGACTGGGCACAATTCTCAGTTGCTATGCGATGAGCCTGTTGGATAAAGCGGTGGATGTCTACATGTGGGATGGCGGCATCCCACAAAAACCACGACCGCCATTTAACTACCTGCTGACCTTCCACGTTGCCGGCCTGACCAACGAATATGCCGAGCCGGCGGTGTTCCTGCGCGATTGGAAGATTACCGAAGTCGAGCCAATGACTGAGCCTGAATCAGTCCACTTCCCCGAACCGATCGGTACGCTGGAAGCGTTCGTCGCGGGCGGCGGCACCAGCACGATGCCGTGGACATTTGCCGGCAGGCTGCGAACGCTGCAGAACCTGACCCTACGCTACCCCGGGCATTATGCCCAAATGCGGGCTTTTTACGACCTGGGGCTGTGGGATCAAACTCCAAACCACATTGGAGGCACTGAGATCGTACCGAGAGAGGTTTTTCACGCACTCTTTGAGCCCAAAGTCGTATTTCCAGAGGATAAAGATCTGGTGATCGTGCGGGTGAAAGCCATTGGCGAAAAAGACGGACAGGCATGCGAAGCCACGGTAGAGGTCATTGATTACTTCGATGAGATCACCGGATTCACCGCAATGGAGCGTAGCACCGGCTGGACGGCTGCAGTGATCTTAGAGCTAGCCGCCTACCGCCTTACTCCAGCGGGGTCCGCAGGTCTGGAAATTTTGGTCCCGGCTGACCGTTGCGTGGCAGAACTTCGAAAGCATGGCCTGCAGATAACCGAGTCGATCAAACCATTATCCATATAACCTGCTCAAACGTGATGTGTCCCAGGCTGGTGACCCTGGGGATCAACAATTCATTTAGTCAGACAACCAAGGAGGCAACTATGTACCACCCACGAAGACTGGCGGCGCGAGGTTTAGTTATCTTGACAGCCATAGCCATCTCAGCCCTGCCTCCCAGGCAGATGCGGAGAGCGACCTGGAGAATATCGACGTCTCGATCACACAAGAAGGCAGTCAATTAACCGTGATCGCCAAGCGAACGAGCCGCATGCTGGTTGGTAACACCGGAGCGGAAATCCGTATCACTGTACCAGCAGAGGTTGCTCAGCTCGACCTCAAGACCAGCAACGGTGGGATCTCGACCCAGGGCGTAAAAGGTGATGTCCTGGCACAGACCTCGAACGGAGGGATCGAGATTGAAGAAGGATCCGGAAAATTAGAGCTGCAAACCAGCAACGGGCGGATCAAGGTCGCAGCAGAAAACGCGCTGGTCCTGGCAGATACTTCGAATGGGAAAATTGAGTTTCTAGGGTCCCTGGCCCCTGGTACCTCTAATTTTGATACCAGCAACGGCGCTATCGAAATTAGTTTACCCAGCGACGCCGAGTTTGAGCTCAATGCCGATACCAGCAATGGCAGCGTATCCTGCGACTACCCCATCACAGTCTCCGGGACCATGAAGAAAGACCGGCTTTCAGGTACTGTGGGTACCGATCCACAGTCAACGATCATCGCCAATTCATCAAACGGCAGCATCCGGATTCAAGCGAGCCCTTGAACATTTGAGCAAGCTCGCCAATTGATGAAGCCGCCATCCTGAGCTGGGGCAGCCCTGCCCCCTGATCAGCACAGCACCCCGAATCGAGGCTGTTGCCAATCATTAAGGGCGCCTCCCTTAATCTGGTAGGCATGTTGATTGATTCTCGCAACTTTCACGTATCTCCTTCGTAATTTAATTAACGTGAATTCGGGAGAAAAGGCTCAGAGGAAAATTATTTATGGCTACAAATTCGAACAGCGAATATATCTACATGCCGGGTGGCGGAGCATTGGGCTGTCTCGTGTCAATCTTATGGTTCATTTTTATTGGCTGGTGGGCAGGCTTGATCGCGATCGGTATAGCCTGGCTATTGAATATCACCATCATCGGCCTGCCATTGGGGCTGGCGCTCTTGAACAATATTCCCATGATTATCGCCTTACAACCACCTACCCGGGTGGTCGTTACGACCCAAGAAGCCGGAAACATAAAAACCTTCACCTCAGGTCTGAACCAGATCCATATCGTTCTCCGGACGGTCTATTTCTTGCTGATTGGCTGGTGGTTTAGTGCCCTCTGGCTGCTGATTGCGTACCTGTTTAGCGCCACGATCATTTTGATGCCGATCGGTTTACTGATGTTTCGCTTTGCGCCGTTCGTCACCACCCTGAAACGCTATTGAGTTAAAATAAGCACTGACGGGAGAACTCTTACACTTGATTTTCGCGGACGATAAGGATTTGTGACAATGGGAAGGTTTTGCCTCCAGCAGATGGTAAAACCTTCCTTTTTTAGCTTACGAATGACCAACCAATCGCACCCTCGCTTGCACAAATGTTATTCGATCCATCTGGCTCACCGTGGATTTGCCATCATTTCTATTTTCCTTTGGCTTACAATAACCGGAACCTTGACGGGTTGTTCTATCACTCAGGACCCTAACCCTTTACCAGCTCCCGGGAGCGGCTCCTCCATCATCCCAGAAAGTGAGTCGTGGTGGCAGGTATTATTTACTGAACCGGAAACCATCAGCTCTCCTGAAAGACCACAAGGCTCGATCATGGAAAACCTCATCGAGCGGATCAACCGGGCGCAGCAGAGCATCCATGTTGCCGCGTTCGAATTTGACCTGCTGCCGGTTGCCGAAGCGCTGATTGCGGCAAAACAGCGCGGAGTCGAGATCTTATGGGTTACAGATGACGAGTATGGAGTCAATGACGACCCTGGCGGGCTGTTCGCTTTATTGGCCAGGAATGGGATAGGCATCCAACAGGATAACAGTTCAGGCTTAATGCACAACAAGTTCTTGATTTTTGATGGTGATACAGTCTGGACGGGTGCTACCAATATCACGGAAAACGGGATATTTCACAATAACAACAATGTATTGGTCATCAAATCCCAGCCACTGGCCAGGATTTTCGAGAGAGAATTCGATGAAATGTGGGAAGGGCAATTCGGTCCAACTTCCCCGGCCACAGTCAGCTCACAGTCCGTCACGATTGAACAAACACCGATCCTGGTGCTATTTGCCTCAGAAGACGATGTGATCGATCAGCTTATCCCAATCATCCAGGGAGCACAGCACAACATCCGATTTATGGCTTTTTCGTTCACCGATGATGCTCTGGGTAACGCCGTCGGGGAGCGGGCGAAAGCCGGTGTAAATGTCATGGGCATATTCGAAACCCGCGGCAGTGAAACGACATCCAGCGAGTTGGAACGCCTGTACTGCGCCCAGATCGCCGTGCGCCAGGATGGGAATCCTTCATTATTACATCATAAGGTATTTGTGATTGATGACGAGATTGTCATTACCGGTTCGATGAATTTTACCGACAACGCCGATGAAAACAACGATGAAAACGTCATCATTCTTGCCAATGCCGAAATTGCCGCAGCGTATCTACACGAATTTGAACTGCGCTGGCGAGAAGCGCGCCTTCCCCCAAAAGGCACCTTCGTATGCCAGTGACCTGGTCTTAAAATCTATATGCATGATTATGGTAGTTTGTGGGTATAATTTTAAAAGTACGTAGGTCCGGACCCGGATCCATAGGATGACTCCATCAAGATTAGTTAGATCAACCCAACTTACTGATTCGACATGTAAATAAACCAACCCATATTCACCAAGCAAGAATCCGGAGGATAAAATGGCAAATATTAAGGCAATCGAAGGAATCGGTCCCGTATTTGCAGAAAAACTTGCTGTACAAGGGATCAAGACGGTTGAGAAGCTGCTGGAAAAAGGCGCCTCAGCCGAAGGGCGCCAGATGTTGGCTGAACAAACCGATATCAGCCCAAAGCTAATTCTTGAATGGGTCAATCGCGCGGATCTGTTCCGAGTAAAAGGGGTTGGCGAGGAATATTCCGACCTACTCGAAGCCGCAGGTGTTGACACCATCCCCGAGCTCGCCCAGCGCAATGCCGAGAATCTCTATCATAAGATGGGCGAGATCAACCTGGAGAAGAAATTAGTGCGTAAGCTCCCCACCCAGGCACAAGTTGCGGCATGGATCGAACAAGCCAAGCACCTGCCCAGAGTGATGACTTATTAACCGATAGGGGTCTACGCGCCAGAGGTGTTCCATTACCCAATCGGAACACCTCTTTTTATGCCCATCGATCCTCAATCGACCAATTTCAGGTATACTTTAACCATGATCTTAATTTCTAAGAAAATGCAACTGCTGATCATCATCGGGCTGCTGCTTATCCCTTCAGCTTGTGCTGGCAGCAATGCCGACCAGGGTGCTACTGACGACCTGGGACCATCCTCTGGCGTCCCAGCAGCCATATTAGCAGCCCAAAGACTCATCGCGGAAAAGCACTCAATCCCAGATAAAGAAGTCCAGGTCAGCGAATATCAGGCATATAATTGGTCAAATGATTGCCTGGAATTTCCAGTCGTCGGGGAAGAGTGCATTGCAGAATCCATCCCCGGTTATGTGGGCAGAGCTAACACACAGGAATCGCAATATGAATTCCGCACGGACGCGACCGGTGAGCAGGTGCGGTTAATCCCTACGGCCGTGGATTTAGCCCGACAAAACCTGGCTCAGCTTACTGGCATCTCTCAGGATAAAATACAATTTGTGGGTTTTGAAGCCGTTGATTGGGCAGATAACTGCCTCGAGACCACCAGAGAGGGAGTTACCTGTTCTACTGAAATTACACCAGGTTATTTTATCTCCATGAAGGCCAGTGAACAGCTTTATGAATATCACACCGATCAAACAGGAAGTGTAATCCTTCTCGTCAATTCACCATAATTTCTAGGCCGTGCAACTCAGCCAGGTATTCGTCTTGCGGAATAACCGGGCTGTTTCAGCGACATCCGTCCGCCTGAATAAATATCCAAAAGTACGTTAAACCGAATTCAACCATAACATTACCCGGGAGGAGACATAATGTCTGACTTGTATGCATCCAAAAAGAAAACTTGCTCGCACCGCGACTTGATCCAGCCAGTCACCGGCAACAGCACAGGCTGCGAAGAATGTATGAAAACCGGTGATAAATGGGTTCACCTGCGATTGTGTATGATTTGTGGGCATGTGGGCTGCTGTGATAACTCTAAGAATAAACATGCCTCGAAACACTATCAAGAAACCGGGCACCCCATCATTCGCTCCTTCGAGCCAGGCGAAAGTTGGATGTGGTGCTATGAAGACAAAATGTATCTCTAAAAAACCGATAACCTAAGCTTTGGAACCTGATCAGTTAACCGCTATCGCTCCGCAAAAACCGTCCCGCTCTACGATCATCACAACCGCTATTCTATTGGTGATCATGGTGGCGGGAACGATCCTGGTCATTCTTGAGTTTGACCAGATCTGGTTTGCTATTCGGCGAGCCGATTGGAGCGAAATCCCGGGTGCGCTACTTTTCACCGCCGCCGGCTATACCTGCATGGGGATTGCGTTTGCCCTGGTTAGTCGGATGATTGGTATCCGGATGCGGATGCGCGATTTGGCTGAGATCGGGTTTATTTCAAATATCATTAATCATGTCGTTGCCGCAGGTGGAGTAGCTGGTTATTCTGTAAGGTACATCCTGATGAACAGGCACGGAGCCACAATGAACGATGTGGTCGCTGCCTCCTTGCTCCATTTTTACTTGACCAGCCTGGATATGATTTTAATGACCCCGGTTGCGATGGGGTACCTGATGTTCAACGCATCCGTGCCGCGTGGGATCGCGGTTATGCTTGGAATGATGGCTATCATGCTGGCCGGCGGGGCATTTCTTGCTACAGTCCTCATTTTTTCACAAAACTGGCGACAACCCTTATTAAAAATCCTGGCAAGTATCGGGAAATTAGTCACCCGGCGTGATTTTTCTAAAGCACTGGATCAATTCAACCTGACCATGGCGCGCGGGGTGGGCATGATGCAGGAAAAACCGCGCAAGCTACTGCTGGTTGTGCTGCTCACCGCCCTGGATTGGACCGCCAGTGTGTTTGTACTCAAAAACTGCCTGGACGCATTCGGGGAGGATGTCAAGTTGGGTGTTGCGATAACCGGATTCGTGATTGGTATCGTAGCCGGTGTCCTATCGATGGTCCCCGGAGGACTAGGAGTGCAGGAAGGCACCATGACTGCTGTCCTGGTTTTGCTCGGCGTTCCTTTTGAGCAAGCTGTGCTGGGGTCAATTTTATTCCGAGCTATTTATTTTCTCCTGCCCTACCTGGCGAGCCTGGTATTCTACCGCCGCTTGATGAGATTAGATATAATCCCACGAGATTCCTTGTCTTCGGATACTTAATATGCGGATTCTGATGCTCAGTCATGGTTACCCGCCTACTCTCAGCGGAGTGACAAGGGTTGTGCAAAAACTTTCTCGAGATATGATCAAGCGCGGCCATACAGTTTGCGTTGTAGCTGCCAGCGAACATGGCTCTACATATCGGGCTGAAGATGACGGAGTACAGTTAATCCGGTTGAGTTCATATAACAATCCATTTTGGCGTGATGGACGTTTTCCCTGGATTAACTCCATCGAGCTTCAGAAAATTATCGATAGCTTTAAACCCGACCTAATCCACTCTCATGAGAATGTCATCCTGAGCACCCAGCTGCTACGGTTAAAACCAGGCTTGAACGTCCCTGTCATAGTTTCCTGTTACTTTTTGCCGGTATTTGCAACTTATTATCTTCGCCTGGGGAAAACTTTAGGCAAATTGAGCCAGCAGATCCAATGGAAATTTTTCATTGGGAGCTTTAACAAGTACGACCACGCTATTTTCTCTACGCATTCGCACCTCCAACCCTTCCTGGAGCATGGATTAAGCGTTCCTACGTCGGTTATTTCAAATGGCATCGATTTCGCTCGTTACAATTCCTCCCACGAGACTACGCAGGCGAACCCTCCCGGGCTCAGCTTGCCCCCCAGGCCAAGGATGCTGTTTGTTAGCCGGCTGGCAAGAGATAAAAAAATCGATGTCTTACTCAAAGCGATGCCCTCGATCCTTTCCAGGCAAGAGGTTTATCTATTGCTCGTCGGGCAGGGGGATGACCACCGACGCTTACAAAATATTGCGAATAAACTCTTGATAGCCGACCATGTTCATTTCATGGGATATGTACCCGAGACCTTGTTACCCGCGGTATACAAAGCGAGCGATCTCTTCGCATTAGTTTCCGATTGTGAAGTGCAGAGCATCCCGACATTACAAGCCTTAGCGGCCGGCGTACCGGTTGTTGCCGCCAACGCTGCTGCCTTGCCCGAACTGGTAAAACATGGGGTCAATGGATATCTCGTCCCCCCGGATGATCCAGCATCGGTTAGCCAGGCGGTGCTCCAACTTCTGAGTGATCGACCTAGAGCATCGAAGATGGGCAGAGAAGGCATTGAAATTGCCAGAAAGCACTCAGACGTAAAAATTCTCAATGAATTTGAGAATCTGTATCGTGCTTTAACGAACCACCACTAGTACTTCATCAAAAAAGTTTTGATAGTCAAAATTCGCTAAAAGCCAGAAAGGAGTTGGCAATGGCGAAGAAATACATCGTAGACTTGAGCAAAGACGAAAAGGCAGAATTAGTTTCACTAACCCAAA